>JBCCFQ010000150.1:0-7434 GCA_039029655.1 Pseudomonadota bacterium
CACGAACTGGGCCTAAGGGAATCTAGCGGCCTAGATTTGGTTGTTAAGTCTGAAGCTCTGAAGATGAAGAACTTTGAGGTCCTGCCAGCTTGGATTGATTACAATGGACATATGACAGATTTTCGGTATGCCCAGGTTTTTAGTGAGACCTGTGACCATATGTTAGGTCTGCTTGGTATGGACGATGAATACGTCAACAACGGTTATGGGTATTACACCACCGAATGTAAGATCAACTATCTTGATGAGTGCAAACTGGGTCAGCGTTTGTATACAACATGCCAACTGGTTTCCGGTAGCCCGAAACACATTCATGCCTACTTCGAGCTGTGTTGCGAGGAAACCAATGAGGCTATTGCTGTGAGTGAGCAATTGTTTTTGCATGTTGCTCGTGACCAAGGGGGTGTGTGTGCAGCACGTCAAGACATCGCGGACAACGTAATGGCCTTGGTTGAAGCCCACAAGATGTTACCAGCGCCGAGTTCGGTGGGTCGTCATGTCGGTCAACGCGACAAATAGGGGGATTTCGGGCTCAAACTTGAGCCAGAGCGAAGTTCGCTGGGCGGATGGAGAGACCCAGTATTTGTCGAACCTCTGGCTAAGAGATAACTGTCCTTGTGCAACCTGTCGGGTTCCCGGAATCGGTGAAAAGACCTTTATGGTGTCTGGCGTACCCTTGGACATTGCACCGCTGGAAATTCAGGTCAATGGCGATCAATTGGTTGCACTATGGCCTGACGGTCATCGAAGTGAATACACTCGGCACGATCTAAAAGGTCAGGACGAGGTTGTTGCACAAATTACCCTTTGGGCTGGAGAGTTTGGCCCACCACGTTATTGTTTTAATGACTTTTTGGCAAAGGATAATTTAGCAGCACCCGCCATAGAGCGTTTTCTCAAGTTTGGCGCCATTGTGCTGACCGATGCACCAACGACGCCTGATTCAGTAGAGCAACTAAGCCAAAGGTTAGGCCCGATTCGGGAAGTGATTTTTGATCGAATACACAACGTTGTTGCAAAGGCTCATGGCTATAACGTGGCGTTTACCAATCTACCTCTCCCGCCGCACTGTGACTTAGCCAGTCTTACTTGGCCACCCAGTGCTCAAGCCCTGTATATGCTGGCCAACGAAGCTAAAGGAGGCGATTCCATCTTAGTGGATGGCTGGTATGTCGCGCAGCGTATCCGCGAGACCCATCCCGAATATTTCGACGTGTTATGTCGGGTTTCGGTACCTTTTCGCATTTTTGATGGCGACAAGGAAACGTTTGCGGTTGAGCCAATCATCAGATTGAACACTCACGGCGACCTGGTGCAGTTTCGATATTCCAATCAGACCATGCTGGCCATCGACCCGAGTCATCCGTTGTTAGATGAATTCTATTGTGCGTATCATCATTTAACGTCAATGATCATGTCTGAAAGTAATCAAGCTCGTTTCAGGCTTGATGCTGGCCAGGTTTTATTGGTTGCGGGTCACAGGGTGTTGCACGGACGCGACAGCTTTCAGTTAACGGGTAGGCGCCATCTCCAGGATGCCTATTTTGATCACGACAACATTAGAAATCACCTTAGGGTCTTGCAGAGGAAGCTCGCCAATGCATGAGAAAGTTACCTTTACAGCCATGGAGCACGGTACACGTGACGACTATGAGCTTGTCTCAAGACATGATGCACAAGAGAGGAGCCTCTTCCCTGGGAGAGTGATGCAGTGGCTGTCATCAATGGATGGCCCGTCGCCTTATCTAATTTCCCGACTGGATCACAGTCTTCAATCGGCAACTCGTGCTGAAAGAGACAACGCCAGCGATGACACAGTACTGATGGCCTTGTTGCACGATATTGGTGACGTGCTTTGTCCAGCCAACCATTCCCAGGTGGCTGCCGCCTTGCTTCGTCCTTACATTTCCAAGAAGAATCACTGGATCGTGTTGCATCATGGATTGTTTCAGGGTTACTACTACTTCCATCACTTAGACATGGATCGAGATGTGAGAGAGCGCTACCGTGGCCACGAGTACTACGATGATTGTGTGGCCTTTTGTCATAACTGGGATCAAACCTCCTTTGATCCAAAATACAAAAGCTATCCACTGGAACACTTTGAGCCTTTGATCCATCAAATCTTGGGTCAGGAGCCGAAAAGCTTTGCTTTCTGATCTAAGCCCGGAGCTTTCTCATGCTCATGAACGGGCATGTCGTTATCGTCTTGCGCGAGTGAAGCAAATCCTGCGGGCGCAGCATCTTGACGCGATCTTGTTGTATGACCCACTGAATATTCGCTACGCCACAGAAACGACGAATATGCAGGTATGGACAGCTCATAACCCGGAACGCTATGCCTTGGTTTTTGCAGACGGGCCGGTGATTTTGTTCGAGTTTCATCACTGTGAGCATCTGCATGATGGCAATACGCTAGTTGACGAGATTCGTGATGCGGTGAGTTTCACCTATTTCAGCGTCGGCCCCAACATTTCATCGGCAGCTAAGCGATGGGCAAATCATATTCGAGAAATATTCCATTCCCACGTGCAGGGCCCCGTTCGTCTGGCGGTTGATAAGTGTGATTATGAGGCCCTGAAACTTCTCGAGTCCCTCGATGTCCAGCTGTTCGAGGGCCATAGTGTAATGGAGGAAGCCAGACTTATTAAAAGTGCTGATGAGATCACGTTAATGCTGCGAGCAATTGCCGTGGCAGAAACAGGGATTCAAAGAATGTACGATGAGTTGCAGCCAGGGATGCGAGAGAACGAGCTATGGGCCTGGCTTCACTATGAGAACATTCGTCAAGGTGGAGAGTGGATCGAAACCAGATTGTTATCATCGGGCCCTCGGACCAATCCTTGGATGCGTGAATGCAGTGATCGGATCATGCAGAAAGGCGAGATGCTGAGCTTTGATACAGACTTGATTGGACCATTTGGTTACTGCGCTGATATCTCCCGTGCTTGGACAATTGGCCACACAGCACCTACTCCCGAGCAGTGCTCCCTCTATCGAATGGCTCATTCGCAGATCCAACACAATATAGCTTTGCTGCGACCAGATTTAAGCTTTCGAGAGTTAAGTGAAAAGGCTTGGGCGATTCCCGATAAATACTTTGCCAATCGATATTGCTGTATTTTGCATGGCGTTGGACTATGTGATGAATACCCAGCCATTGCGCACCAAGGAGGCGACTGGGAGCGTACTGGCTATGATGGGGCGTTACAACAAGACATGGTGGTGTGTGTGGAAAGCTATATTGGAGCAGAGGGTGGTGGTGAAGGGGTTAAGCTGGAGCAGCAGGTTTTGATTACTGACCAGGGTCCTAAAGAACTATCCACTTACCCATGGAACGATGATTGGCTGTAGTCGTTCAGTTGCTGGGCAACGACAGCTTAACCGTGCGACCACCGTCAGCGATCAACGTTTGCCCGGTGATGAAAGAAGCCTCTTCCGACGCTAAGTAAACCACTAACGCGGCTACTTCCGACGGTGACCCGGCGCGGCCTAGTGGATGGATGTCTTCCAGGCGCTCCTTGAATGAAGCTGGATTGGACATCGAATCCACAAGGTTTGCGTTGAGCTCAGTTTCAATCCAGCCAGGTGCCACAGCGTTGCATCGAATTTCTCGACCATGATCCACTGCGGTCGCGCGAGTCAAGGCGTGTAAACCGGCCTTTGAAGCGCAGTAGGCGGCATGATTAGGGTTTGATCCAATCCCCTCAACGGATCCGATATTGACAATACAGCCATTGTGTTTTTTCAAATAAGGAATTGCGAATTTGCTGAGTAAAAAAGGCACTGTAAGGTTCAAACGCAAGGTTTCTTCCCAGAGTTCAAGAGAACAGTGTTCTACAGAGCTTTCCTTCATCAGACCCGCATTGTTCACCAAGATATCCAGTCTTCCCCATTGAGATACGACTTTCTGTATCAAAGCTTCACACACTTCCAGATCATTTAGATCTACGGGTATGTCGATAGCGTTGTCAATGGTTGACGGGGAACGCTGGGCGGTCACTACGAGATAGTCTTTAGCAAGAAAAGCCTTGGCGGTTTCTGCACCAATTCCACGACTTGCCCCGGTAATGAGTACCACCTTATTTTCTGTCATGTTACTAATACACTGGTTTCGCGCCGTTGATTTCCATACAGGCACCACAGACGTAACTGGCTTCATCGGAAGCCAAGTACACAATGGCGTCCGCGATCTCTAGAGGTTCGGCGATTCTGCCCAGGGGGACACTGCGGTTGAGTTCATCCATGGCGCTTGTCGGGTTTAGACCCCTTTTCTCAAATCCGGATCTCAACATCGAAGTGTTCACTTCATTGGGACACACTGCGTTGATCCGAATACCATCCGCAGCGTGATCTCGGGCCAAACACTTTGTCATGGCTGCTACTGCCGCCTTGCTAACGCAGTAAGCCACGTGTCCAGGACCCGGGTATAGCCCCCAGCATGATGAAACATTCACAATGGCATTGGTTTCCGTGCTGTTTTGCATGAGTTTGATGGCGGATCGACAAATACGAAAAACTGACTCGACGTTGACTGTCATGGTAGTAGACCAGTCTTCGTCGCTGGTCTCAGTAATATCGCCGCGACGAATAATGCCGGCGTTATTGATGACCACATCCAGACCGCCCATCAGCTCATAAGCTTGCGTGGGTAACTCATCACAAAAAACTGCGTTGCTTAGATCACCCTCGACGAAGCGTGCCCCGTCAAGATTCCAGCCAACGCCTGTCAGGTCAGTCGCTAATATGTTTGCACCCTCTTGGAGAAATCTAGAGACTGTAGCTTCGCCAATACCACCAGCAGCACCGGTTACCAGTACTCGCTTGCCAGCCAATCGGTTCAATGAACGTCTCCCGGTAGCTCGTGTTCTCGCCTTGCTATGTAGTCTAGTAGCTGTTCGTTGATTGCGGGGTCCAGATCGGGTTTTTCGTATTGATTGATCAACGATTCTGCGTATTCCGCCGACCGCTCAGTGATTTCCTTAGAGCCATCTTGCTCCCATTGCTCTATGGAATTGTTATCAAATAATTTCGGCATGAAAAAACCACGCTGAAAGTTATCTTGAGTATGCTTATGCCCCATATAGTGTCCGCCTGGTCCGACATCTCTTACCGCCGCCAGCGCCTCATCAAAATCATCCCACCGTGGACCTTCGGTCATGCGATAAGCCATGGCGCATTGCTCGGCATCTACCACAAACTTCGACATACAGCAGTGCATGCCACCTTCGTTCCAGCCAGCGGAATGCCAAATATAGTTGGCTCCCGCCAACACAACCGCCATCAAGGTCGTGGCGCTTTCATAGCCGGCCTGGGCATCGAATGTCTTGGCACCTCCCAGGGTGTTTGAGGTACGCCAGGGTATGTCGTAATACCTCGCCAGCTGACCAATCATGAAATTCATAAGAGAAATCTCTGGGGTGCCGGCCATAGGCGCGCCGGAGGCCATTGAGACAGTACTTAGGTAGTGACCATAAATCGCTGGAGCCCCTTTCTTTACCACTTGGGTATAGGCCAGAGCGGAGAGGGCTTCTGCATTGAGCTGTACAACGGCGGGAACTGTGCTGGCAGGTGTATTGGCGCCCCCTAGAACGAAAGGAGAACACAGGACCGGTTGATTATGTGATGCGAACACCCGAAGTGCGCCCAACATAGTTTCATCCCACACCAAAGGGGAGTTGCCGTTTAC
The DNA here is from genome assembly GCA_039029655.1 of Pseudomonadota bacterium. Taxonomy (GTDB): domain Bacteria; phylum Pseudomonadota; class Gammaproteobacteria; order Steroidobacterales; family JBCCFQ01; genus JBCCFQ01. The sequence continues at coordinate 5,690 of JBCCFQ010000150.1, forward strand.
ATTTGCGGTCACCACTGGGTGCTGCATGACGAAGTCTTCACCGAACAAGATCTTAGTCATTTCCATCACGTCCGCAGCGTTTTCACCCGATGTGGACATGCCCATATAGGTCTTATCTGAGTGGCTCATGGATGAGTAGGTAATCCAAAGATGTCGATGACCCACCGGTACGTCCATAGGTTCGCAAATCACATGGGCGGAGGAATGTATAGCGGGACTCATGTGAGCAAGTTTGTGGAATGTGTTGAGGTCTTGAAGAGAGCCCCACCGACGTTCTCCAGACAAGTCTCGGATAAATGGAGCACCGGTCATGGGTACGAAGATTGCGTTTCCTCCACCTAGATTTACAGAGTGTTGGGGGTTGCGTGCAATCAGTGTGATGTCGCTGGGAATTGATGAGACCAGTTCCATGACGTGGTGTCGATCAAACCTAACCCTTTCGCCGTCGACCTGGCAACCTGCCTCTTTAAGTTGTGTGAGTGCTATCGGATCGCGAAAATCGACGCCTACATCTTCCAGTATGTCCATGGAAGCGTCATGGATGGTGGTGATCTGCTCTTGGCTCAAGGGTTCGACGTAAGGCATGTTACGACGGAGCTGAGGCAGCATGCTTTCCACTCTATTCTGGCGGAGTTTTCGACGAGCAGATCTGCCGCCTCTTCTTGTACGTGTGGTCACTTTCTTACTCCGTTACAGGTCTCGGCCTGCGCGCCAGTGATGCCATTTTAAATACGCATTGGCACCAACGGACATGAGTGGGTCGGTATATAGCCGCGCGGGCTCGCTTTGATTGAGTAGCTGCTGAGTGGTCTCATTAGCTTCATCTAGTGCTAAATCAACAATACATGCACCACCGAGAGTCCCCTTTGTTGTGCCTAGCCCGTTGTGACAGCAGGCGGCATAAATTTTGCTCTCGATTTCCCCAAATACGGACACTGAGTTTCTGGACAAACACAAATGTCCTCCCCAACAGTAGTCCATGGTTACTGCAGGTAGCATTGGAAATCGGTTGCGAAATGAGATTTCATGACGCCGTCCCACTTGCCTCAGATAGGATTCGGTGGTTCGCATGTCCGGGTTGTAGGTAAAGGTGTTTCTAATCACAATGCGATTGCACCCTAGACGTCTGACTGTGGTCCCCATGGGGTGTCCGGGAATCAACCCCCATTGATCCAGCCCGCCAAGAGCCGTAACTTCCTGGGCGTTTAGTTCGCGAGTCATGCTGGCGTAAGTAAAGACATGCATGAGTTGCCGTTGATACCACCCGAATGACTCTAAGTGCCCGTTGACGGTGAGTATTATTTGGTTTGCTTGGATCGAGCCTGAATCGGTGTGAACGCGATGGGGTGTTCCTGCTTCAATGGTTAGGGCGGGGGTGTTTTCGTACAGCGACAGGTTGGGGTGTTTTTTTCTTAAGCCATGGGCGAAACCGCGGATGTAACCGGAAGGCTGTAACAGGACGCAACCGGGGGTATACAAACCACCCACAAAGAACTCCGAGCCAGTGGCTTCCTTCATTTGTCTGGCATCCAGTTGGCTGTGTTCCTCATTCAATGCCACCAAGCCTTGTGCGTAGTTTTCCAATGCGGTAAGGCCGGCGGCAACGATGTTGACCTAAATCCCTTACGACCTTGTGGAGCCTGTCACGAATGGTTGAAGAAGATTGCCGAGTGCAACCCCTACTTCCAAATCATGACGTTTACAGATTCAGACTGCAACGGTGTATACGTGACGCCTTGCCAAGA
>JBCCFQ010000151.1:0-7419 GCA_039029655.1 Pseudomonadota bacterium
GTTCAGAAGTTCGACGTTCAAAAAATTCCCCGTCGGCTCCTCATTGCTGGCCCTGCTGGCGGTTCTTGCCATGTTTGGCATGCTCCATCTTCACCAAATCACATCCTCGCAGTTTGCTGTCAATGGCGAGATTGAACAGTGCTAGGTCGCGCTTGTTGTCGTCCATTTGCAAGTGGATACGTATTCCCCAGATATCCTGGGGTTTTAACGGTGGTTTTTGACCCACTAGTTTTCCTTTGTTCCATGGCGCAGTTTTAGGTCGATACGGTACTAAGTCGTACATGAGCTTCCTCATTTGTTAGAAGGGAGCTATGCTGTAGGACAAATTGCGATTGGCTTCTGTTATTGGCTGCTCAGTCCGATAATGCTGCCGTAATGATAAAGTGGCCAAAAATCGACGTGAACGACCCAGAGCAGTCAGTCGAGGCTAAGTATTGATTTCGTTAGACTATGTTGTTTTAAACGGGCGTAGCACTCAATGACTTATGTGCTCTATGGCTATCCGCGATCTGGTTCTATGGCAGTTGAGATGGCTCTTGCGGAAATTGGTGCAGACTATCGGATTCACGATATTGATCTAAAACAAGGTGCACAACGGTCGAGCAACTACGCATCGATAAATCCGCAGCGCAAATTACCGGCTTTGGTGACCCCCTCCGGAGAGACTCTGACCGAATCGGCTGCAATCTTGTTGACCTTGGATCAGCGGCATCCGGAAGCGAACCTTCTGCCAAAGGATTCCGCCGATAGAGCGCAAGCGCTCCGTTGGCTGATGTTCGTTGCAACAGAGATTTACCCAGTCGTTGAGATTAATGATTATCCGAATAGATTTTCCCCCAACGGGCAGTCTGCAGATGCGCTGCGGGAAGTGGCTCGTTCAATCTGGCGGGATCGATGGCTTGTGATCGAGCGTGAAATCGAGGGCGCGCCTTACCTGATGAATTCAGGATTCTCCTTAACTGATATCTACATAGCAGTAGTAAGTCGTTGGGCACAACAAGATGAGTGGTGTTCAGAAAACTTACCCAGGGTCGAGGCGCTTACTGCCGCAGTCGCAGCAAGGCCAAGACTAGTCCTGATCTGGTCTCGACACCGACCAAACGACTTCACTTAGTTCGCACGTGCTAGGTTTTGGTCCGTCTGTTCATAGCCGGGTCCCGCCTGATAGCAGACCCTGAATCGAAGCTCGTGAACGGCCGCTCCCTTCGAAAACCCGACAAGTCTGTTCTACCGCTAAGGCGGATACAGTCAAACCCGAAATCATGCAAGTTTGACTGCTTTTTAGGCCATGATTCTGATAGTTTTCCATCAAAAGCTAGGTATCAAGGACTGCATATTGAGACGCTACAAAGGCGATTTCGAAGAAGACTACCCACACCTCGATCTGAGAAAGAGAATTGAGCAGCTAGAGAGCGATCTTAAAGCTGCTCGTGAAGCCCAGTTACCCTCGCTGGAAGATGAGCGATACTTCGAGTTTCGTTCTTGGGATTTGTATCGTAGCGCCCGCAACAAACTAGCCGGTTTAATCACGATCATCTTGACTACGCTCATCACCGCCTTTTTGATCGTTGGTGTTAACGTTCAGACAATTACAGCTGAACTAGGTGCGGAAGTAGACAATGTTCGAGATAAAGCTGAAAGCCTAAGGCGATGGCTTACCACTGAAACTCGTCCAGAACTACTAAACAGCATTGACCGAAAGCTCATGCACCCAGAGTTTCATCAATTGGTTTTGACTGCACATGTAATCCCGGAAGATAAAGGGGTCGCATGTGAGGAGTCTTTTACGATAACCGAGCTAAGGGGAAGTCCGAAATTCGAATTGTCAAATAAAGGCAGCGATTCTGCTGCTGAAGTTCCGGCTGTGCTCAGTTCCGACGGCTATGCATTTTTTGACTGTAAAACCACGAATCGAATTCGTTTTGAATACCAGATCCTTCTGCATGCGCCGTGGTACGAATTTCGGCCAAACTCATTTCAGATTCAGCTAACCATTCCATTAAGCGAAAAAAGTGACCTCCTTCCCTATGTAGACACTACAACAAGAACTGGCACTGCTGCTGCAAAATTACTGGCTGTCGGAGGTGCGCGTAGTGGCGAGAGTGTCTCTTACGACCGATCATCTATTAAGGCAACAACGAGGGAAAATTACTTACTATTAGAGCTCCAACTTCTAAAGCAACTCAGTGGGACACCCCCTAACTAACGTGCACACCCTATAGGTTTCAGCGAGTCAAGTGCAGATGTTGGCCGAACTACCGATTTCCAGCCCATTAAATCGACCATATTGATGTCCGCTTCCTTCGATTTCATGACAAGTCAGCTCGACCGCTAAAGCGGACCCAAAATGTAGTCGTTCCGATCTGATCTGACACATTGAAAAAATGAGGGTGGCCGGCTTTGATCAAGGTGTAGGTGCGAGGCGTTCAAAGGCTGACTCAAACTGGCTCACCCCTGGGCCAAACGGCACATCAAAAGTCTTGATGCCGTGTAAGAATTCAGCTGATGTCAAATCACTCGCCAACGTAAAACCGTCACGCATCATCTCATCCGCCTCTGACGTTCTATTGGCGTTATACAACGCAAGTGCTCGGAAAAAGTAGGGGTGATAGTAAGTCGGGTTTTTCCGAATTGTTAACTCAAGCTCAATTGCGGCTTTGTCATACTCTCCTTCTAAAAACAGACAAGTGCCGCGACGATAAGACCAGAACGAAATACGCGGGTGGTTAGGTGCTAGTTGTTCTGCTTTGCTCGTTTTATCAACGCACGAAGCGAGATTCCCAGTGACACGATATTCTACGTATCCCAATTCTGCCAGTGTGTGGGCTTCGTTTGGATTTATATCCAACGATTCTCTTAAGTAATCGTAGGCATTGGCATGATCTCCAACCATCAAACTCGATATACCAGCTGCCATAAGCACGCGGGCATTTCGGGGGGCTTGTGCAATTGCGGTGTCCAGCTGAAGCGCAATTCGTTGTCGAGTTTGAATTGGGTTATCACTCCAACGGCTTACTAGATTTTGAGCCAACTGCATGGCAAACAATGCTCGCGCGGCGGCGTTATCTGGCTGGAGTTCCAGGGCTTGAGTCAATTTGGCTTCGATTTGCTGTGAAGCTTCTTTATTGTAGGTTCTTCTTAGTTGTTCAGCTTGTTCCACTAGCTGATAGGCTGGGTAGTTGAACTCACCCTTTGGCCTGTGTCGTACCACACCAATCTGTATTTCTGCCGATAATGCGGTAGCAATTTCACTCACCAAGGTGTCCTGCAGCTCAAAGAACATGTCTAAAGGTCGGTCATAGTTTTGCGCCCATAGTTGTATGTTGCGGTGAGCATCAATCAAAGCCATGCGCAAACGGAACCGATCTGCCCGTGGTTCGAGTTGGCCGCTGACAACGAATCTGGCATCTACGGCGGCGGCAATACCTCGAATCGATTGCTCATGGCCCACAAATTCCATCATCGAGCTGACGGGAACGACACCCAAGTTAGGAATCATGGATAATTGATTGGTAATGTCCCTGGTTAAGCCCAAAGATAAGAACAGATCGTCTTCCCGTTGCGATAAAGAATCAAAGGGTGTAACTGCCACCCTTATTGCCAAAGTCGGGGTAGATGATGAACGTTGTACAACCTCACGCAATGCATTATTGCTGGGTTTATTTGGATCGACTAAAGCAGCCCAAAAAAGTACGACTAGAACAACCGCAGCTAAAAATGCGCCAGTCCAGAGAACCGGCTGTAACCTAGCCCTATCTTGATGGGAGTGAGCTGAGACATAGGCATCAGCCAGTGTCGAGCGCTTGGGTTCCTCCAAAAAGACCGGTCTGCTTAGCAACACGTAACCCTTTTTTGGGATTGTCTTTATAAACTGCGGCGATTTTGGATCATCATCCAAAGCAGAACGAAGTTCGGATATGGCCCGAGTAATAGATTCGTCAGAAACGACCACTTCGGACCATATCGCTTGCATAAGTTGTTCACGACTGACTACTTCACCCGCATAGGTTGCTAGGTGCACCAACACGGCCATCACCTTGGGTTCAATGTGGTGTTGTTGCTGACCAACTTCTAACAATGAGAGGGCAGGTCTCACAAAAACACCATCCAATCGGAAATCTTGACCCTGTCCGACTACTTCTTCCATTTACTCATTTTACTTTTTGAGCGCCTCATCATTTGGGTGCGCTACTACTCAGGACTCTCTAAGCCATTGAAATAAATAACAATTATTCAACTTCAGAAAATCCTCACGAAAAAATTGCTTATTCCTCAGACTTTTCTCTCAGCCAAATTCGATCCTTAAGCCATTCCCTGATGCAGGGTGGTTCAAAAATTAACAAACACCGGAGCTTACAATGCTAAAACTACTTAAGAAAAATAATCGTACACTCATCGCTGCCGCCATTATCGGAGGCGTATGCAGCCCGCTAGTTTATGCTGACGACTATGCAATAAGCTATCGAAACGCTGAGCTGACCACAATTGAAGGTAGAATTGCAGTCCATAAGAGGATTCTGAGCGCTGCAAAAGCGCATTGCCCCCGTTACACGCGGACCAAATCTCTACGCGACGTTGCCAATTGCGTGGATGACGTTGTAAGCGACCTTGTTGAACAAATAGACAACCCACAATTTACAGCATTCGTGAGCGGTGCAAGTGGTCTTGAGTTTACACTTGCGGAAAGTGGACGAGCGGAATAGATATCTACAATCAAAAACGACAGATAGTCTGGGGATGGCTATCTGTCGTCTTGTCTAGCGGAGTTTTCCCAGACGGACCGCAGCGTAAATGCGATGTCACTGGTTGAAGACCTTTAAGCTGGTTCCTATGACGTTGACGCGGGGATTACCCCGACTAAGATGGACGAACAATCAGCCGTTGCTTGGACTGAAGACATGGTCTGCATTGGCTATACCCGCGATTGCGAATTTGATGGGTGGGCACAAACTCGAACGACCGATAACCGGCTAGGAAGGCCTCTTTTTTCTATGACCAAAAGTAGCATTTTTGAGGTCCGCTTTCCTAGATTTCTGACGAGTTTTCTCAACCGCTGAAGCGGACATCCGAAGGACGCATTCTATCCAATTGAATGTGACCGCTTTCGGCCGAGGCTGTGTAAAAACTGAGTGGCATCCCCGCACTGTAGTTTTTGATTTTCTTTAGGCGAGCGAACTTGTTAGATTGCCTCGATCAGTTTGTGGACTCCAATAAGATTGATCGCCCGTTTGATGTTGTAGGCCAGTACGTGAAGGCTCATTTCAGAGGATACCTTCTTCTTGGTTTTAGTTAGAAAGTGCGTGTAACCCATCCAGCCTTTGAACGTGCCGTAGTGGTGTTCTACCGTCGCCCGACGAACGGTCATCGCTTTCGGATGCTGTCTTAACCGTTCGTCATTCCGTTCTAATGCAGCTTCGTGTTCCCAGCGACTCACTCGGCGATAGTCTCCTGTCGTACACTGCGCTTTTATTGGACAGCTTGGACAAGCAGAACTCCCGTATCGCCGTAAGACCTTGTTGGACTCAGTTCGGGTAAATCGATAGATGAGTCTCTGCTTGGCTGGACACTCATACTCATCGTCTTCGGGGATATAGCAAAAATCGGATCGATCGAACTGACCTTTGGCCTTGTTGTTTGAAGTCACCGGCCTTGGTACCAATGCCTTGTTGGTCCTATTCGAGCCACCAAGAACTCTAGGTGCTGACAAACGCATATAGTCACCAGGGGATCAAGATCAGTTGCTGCCGGCATTTTTCATGGGTCGGTTCTGAGGGCGGCTTAGGTCATCCGATCAGTTAGCGTGCATGCTCGGTAGATTTCCTCAACTCCCCATCCTCTTGTTTGTGCAGCCGACCATCTGCATCTGCTCACGAGCAACCACTGTACCGCGCCTGGTCCGATGGTCTGTTAAACTGGGACCCTTTCACGGGAGGTCGATGAAATGCGGGATCTGGAAGGAAAAGTGGCGGTGATCACCGGCGCTGGAAGATTGCGGGGCATCGGCCGCGCAGCGGCGGTTGCGCTGGCGGCGCGGGGTGCGGATGTGGTGGTCACCGGCACCGGGCGCGATCCGGCAACCTTTCCTGAAGACGAGAAGGCCCAGGGCTGGCGAGACGTTGACAGCGTCGTCGAACTGATCGAAGCCCAGGGCCAACGCGGTTTGGCGGTGCGCTTCGACGTGACCGATGAAACGCAAGTGGCAGCGGCCTTTGCCCAAATCCATAACACCATGGGTTCCATCGACATTCTCATCAACAATGCGGCGCTGGGCCGCGGCGATGACCGCATCCCCATCGGGGCGCTCGAAGCCAGCGTGTTCCAACGCGTCATTGACATCAAGTTGCGGGGCGCGTTTTTGTGCACCCGTGCTGCCAGTCAATATATGCTCGAGGCGGGCAACGGCGGCAAAATCGTCAACATCGCCTCGATCGCAGGCAAACGCGGCAGCGCCAACACGCTTGCTTATAACGCGGCAAATTTTGGCATGATCGGCATGACTCAATCGATGGCTCGGGAACTCGGTGCGAACGGCATCAACGTCAATTGTGTTTGTCCCGGGGCGGTAAAAACCTCCCGTATGGACGCGGTCAGTCCCGACGACCGGCCGGAACAGATCGCGCCGTCGGATCCGATTCCGCGCTGGGGTAGCGATGATGAAGTGGGGGAATTTGTGGCTTATCTATGCACTCCCGCAGCACGCTGGATCCACGGCCAGTCGATCAATCAGGATGGCGGGATGGTGATGGAGCACTGAAGTCAGATTGCACATCACCCGCGCATCAATGCTAGATTGTCCTGCAACAACAGATTGAGGAGACTGCCGTGTCAATGGCCATGACCCCAGAAGAACGTGAAGCCTTTCTGGCTGATCTGCACATCGGCGTGCTGTCGATTCCGGATGGTGAGCGCGGTCCGTTGAGCGCACCGATCTGGTACGACTACACACCCGGCGGGGCACTATGGGTCATCATCGGTACGGGATCGAGAAAGGCCAAGTGTCTGCAGGTTGCCCAGCGCGTGAGCCTGGTCGCACAGCAGGAGAGCATGCCGTACAAGTATGTGAGCGTGGAGGGGCCGGTAATCAGCCAGACCGCATCCGCACCAGGCGAACTGCTCGCGATGGCACAGCGCTATTTTGGCGAAACCCAGGGGCGTGCTTACGCCGATGCCAGCAGCGGGGACAATTTAACCGTGCGCATTCAGCCGGAACGCTGGTTGACCGTGGACTACGGCAAGATGGGAACCTAGCCGGCGCAGATGGTCCACACTTCAGCATGTGGGGGAATCGCTTCCCCCACACAAGTGCTGCCGAGCAGGACTAGCGCCAGCCGCTGCGTGCGTTAGGACCGTCCGGGAATGGGCCTGCGGGCCAGCGAAAGCCCAGCGTCATCGCCAGGTTGATGTCTTCCTTGGTCGCCA
>JBCCFQ010000152.1:0-7412 GCA_039029655.1 Pseudomonadota bacterium
CGATACACCCCCACTTGATTGGTATCTAGCTTGCCCTGGAATCGACCCTGGCCGGACTCATGCATTTGTAGGTTCGTTGTTGAGTTATCCGGGTGTGTCACTTCGGCCCAAACGGTTGCGCTGCCGTTGCCAATAGGAATACCCGATTCAGTTAGCTTAGCCTCGAGTTTTATTGTGTCTCCTGGTTCGTAGCCGGATTGAACAATCTCTGCTGATAGAGACAGATTTGAATAAGCATGAACCAGTAGACTATAAGGCAACACCCCGTCACCACCCCCATGGGTTGCCGCATGGGCGAGATGGTGGTTGCTTGATAATAAACTTGTCGCACCGGTGGTGTCGTGTCGAGCGGTCTCCACGATACGTGCAGCTTCTAACCGTCGACGCAAGGACGTACTACTTTGTGATGCAATAGCCTGTGGATTATAAAGAATACTGCGGTCAATCCCTTGTTCGTTGTCAGGGCTAGGCTTAAGTCTGGGATGTCCTAAGCGCAGCAAAGCGTGCCACGTTCCTCGATGATCAAAACGATTAGGTGACAACTGAGTTGGCAGTACGAACCTGTAGTAAGTGACCCCGTCCGACAATACATAACGCATCGCGGGTTCTTGCAAGGCGCGCCAAGGTTCGATTAACAGTCCACTTGGCGTTTGAATTCGGAAGTCAACGACTTTTGTATGCGGCGTCAGTAGGATGACCTCTACACCCGAGTCTGCTTCCGTGAGTCGAAATGGAATACGGTGAATTCGGCCACGAGCCAATTCTCCACTAGGGTCTAGTACCACGTCGGCATTGCTAATGCCTGACAAAATCTGCAAAAAGTATTTTTGTAGTAGAAAACGGTTGTCCTGATCAATTGCGCCTGTGACTAGTAAGTATCCACCGTTGTTGCCAGACAGAGTTTGAAGTGCCGCACTACTGGTATTTTGGGGTGTCCCGAATCCGATAGCATAGGTTTGCTCGTTGATTTCTGCCGCGACATCTTCTATGTAACGGGAGCTGTTTTCCTTACCGTCTGTGAGTACAACAAGCGACTTAACATCATATGGATTTGGTGCGTTGTTAAGCACATCGCGACCTTCAAATATGCCGTCACCAATCGAAGTATTCCCGTCGGGATTTAATTGGTTGCTGTTTATTAGGTCTTTTGTGTTGCTGCGACTGATGTCGGTGAGGCTCGCGTTACCTAGTTGTAACACTTGTTGTAATTGTTGCGCGTCATGATTGTAACGGACAACCCCGACTCCATCACCTTCGAGCATTACGTCGACGAAAATGTTTGCCGCTTGTTGTAATGATATATGTTTACTTTCGCCATCGCCTCTATCTTCGTCCATACTGCCCGACCGATCTAACACTAAAGCGGTTGCAGCCGTTTTTCTCTCAATCGTATTGCCGTCTATTGTGATGCTCCAAGTTTGACCGCCGCCAGCTTCGCGCACTGTAACCGTCTGCGTAGGAATTGCGCCGATGCCGGCGGTATCAAAAATCACCCAAAGTCTGATGGTTGCTACTTCATTGGGTGACGTGGGCCCGGCGCTGTCCGAAGTGTTGAACGCCGTGAGTTGCGGATGACTTGGGGCGCCACCGGGCGCATATTCCAAGGTCACAACATTGCCCGGAGAAATGACTTCAAACGTTATTGCCAAGGGTTGTTGCCGCACCATACCCATCGGGCCTTGGGGGATGTTCAAGAAGTTGAGCGACGGTGTAACTAGCGTGATGGAGGCAGTATCGCACCGTTCGACTTCCACATGCTCATCGCCTTGTTTTACGATAAAGCCTAGGCTATGCCAGTTGGCGACCATGTCGGCATAACTGGATGCTCCAACGTCCCAGTTGGAATAAGAGGTATCTCCTTGGCGGATTACATCGTTGGGTCGTGGTACCGGCCACCAATTATCGCCACATGCGTAGAAATCGGCTTGCCAAGGGAGCGCCATAGTGTACGAAAGATCACCGGGTGATACGACATCGTGATTCAGTCGAAATGCTTCTTGATAATTTGCTGCATCAATGATGGGGCGCTCACTTGCACTGCGTCCTCCCGCTTCAATGCCTGGATAAAATGCACCCCCGACGCATGCTTCTAAGGCGGCGCGGGTAAGCCCATCTGGGGTAACGTTCGCTTCGGGTTGTGGAACGCCGGCCCAGTCATTTGTATAGGCATCGTCCTTCCAACGTTCCATATGAGCAAATTGTATCGGTGTCAAACGACCGTCTTGAGAGATCTCTCGTAAATCCGGCATATCGGGAGAAGGATCACCGGGGGCCGTAAGTCGGTTAAAAATTGCCTGACGAAGAGAGGCGGATGTTACTGGGTCCGTCCATCCATGTACGCCACCCACGTTTTCAACCCAGCGGGTGTCTCGGCCACGTTGAAGTATCGGATAGACGTCGTCAGTATAGGAGGTCGTTGTAGGATTAGCTGCCAAGTTTGCGTCAACCATCGTTTGTAGAACGCGATCGTAAAGCGTGATGACGCTGTCTTGATGAGGTGCGAATTTTGGTGGTGTAACGATGACCCACGCGCCTTCGACGGCGGGCTCCTCATTTGTTGCCGTTAACTTGATGGATGCACTAACCGGACCATCAGCAACATCGTCATACCAATCATCGTTTCCCCAAAAGTTTCCGATGCTAGTACCCAATGGTGAATCTGCCGCGCCGCTTCCACCCAACACCAACAGATGGTTGTCATCGTCAGAGCGTATTTCTCCCAGGGGCACCGTCACGGCGGATGCTCCGGAGAAATTGATTTCGCCATCATCAAACTTCCTTATTTGATTTGGGCTCGTGAGTGTTCGCGGTCCTGGGTTGATGGTTAAATCTTCTGCGGATTCGGAATTTCCACGGCCAGGATTTGCAGCCTTTTTGTTAACTAGATGAACAGTCCAGGTAATTTCAGCTTCCGCGCTGGTAATTTCCTCCACCGTGCCGTCATCATGATGAGCAAAGATTCGAAACCGAGCAGCTTGCCGCTTAATACGACATTGTGGATCTTTGAATCCGCCTGGAGGATTAGGTGTTTCGCCAATACGCTCAGGACCAATAAAAAACTCATCCGGACTGTTGCCAACGCGGGCTATCCCGATCGCGGGGTGTATTTTGTAGGTGGTGGCCATGGGTGCTCCCTCCGCATTGAGTGTCCTTGTTCTTTGTAATGCGGATTAAGAGCCACATTTCCGCCATGGGACGCTTGGGTACAAGGGCCGGTCGCTGGCTACTACCATTAGTTAGTTTTGCGAACCTTGTAGAAGACTCGGATAATTTGAGGCAAAGGATGCTGATACCTCTGCGGACTTAAGGTACCGGTCATGACTTAATTGACTTATCAGAGATTGCGAGACGATTTAGCCGCAGTCCTCCGCTGTCTATCGCATACGCAGAATTACGAAGGTTCGACCCAAAGAGTCAACAAAGTCATGACCGGTACCTAGGTTATTTTTTTGGCGGGTTATTCCGACTCTTCTCGCTACTCTAATTTAAACCACTTCAGCAGGGGAGGTCCGCGACGGGAGGCGAACGTTCAAAGTCATTTTGGTCCGACAACTGCTCACCGCGCCACCAAGTTGGTTCTTACACTACGATTTCTCGCGATAACAAGGAGTTTTCATGAGGCTTCAACTGACTACCTTATTTCTGATCGGAGTTTTGGCTTGTTCATCTCAAGCTCACGGGCAAATTGACGATTCTTTCGTGGAACGTGCGGGGTGCGTGCAATGTCATGGCGCAGCAAACCAAGGCACAGGCCCAAGTTTTGACGAGATTGCTCAGCGCTATGAAGGTAGTGACTCTGATCGCGCACAAATGCGAGAAACAGTCCTCAATGGAGGGTCAGGAAACTGGTCCAAAGTCACTGGTGGTAAGGCCATGCCCCCGTATTCAAATCTCTTGTCCGCCGAAGAAGTTGACGCTTTGATTGATTGGGTTTTGGCGCGTTGACAAGTGCGCCAAATGAAATACACCACCAATAACTAGTTACGGTGCTTCTATGAATCTCGCTGCTCCGAGTTTTGATTCCAAAACGTTATTCACTGACTCAGCTAGGCGCTTTTTTGGGCGCAACCTGACCACGGCGATGACTTTATTTCTTTGTACGCTTACGATATCGAGTTTAGCAGAGGCGCAGTCTTTGCGAGTACTGCGACAAGGGTTAGGCGACGGCAGTGTCACGGGTACAGGAATCTCATGTGGAATGGATTGCACTGAGGACTTTGGCACAGCAACGACTGTTGATTTGACGGCGACAGCGCCCGCAGGTTCAGAAATCAGCGCTTGGGGTGGAGATTGCGATGGAGTGGGCACCGGTACAGGAACCAGCAACGGGACATGTAGTGTTGATGTTACGGATGTAACTTCCGTTCGGGTTAAGTTTGGTCACAGTACAGATTTGGCTGATTTGACGGATCTTACCCCCGAAGGGATTGCTTCTTATCTGGCACCGGGAGCGAATGACGAAATGGATACGCCAGCAGAATTCATTTCAGTGCTTACGGATGATTTTCGTCAAAACTGGTTACTAATGGTGCGATCCGAAAGCCTGCAAACCGGTATCGCGACATCACCGCGTATTCTGTTGCCTAGTGCAGATTCGCGCTCTGTATTCACGATTGGCATGATCGAGCACAGTTCGTATCCGGGTTCACATCCCAATGCGATTGAATATATGCAGTGGGACGAAGATCAAAAGAATTTTAGATTTCATGAAATTGTCTTGGATACTATTCCAGCGATGGGTGATGTTGTGAAACGAACGCCCGGGCAACCGGACGTCAAACGGTTCAAAGCGCGCTCACGCGGTATATCCGTCGATGATGAAAAGTGTTTCGCCTGTCATTCGACACGCAATGTATTGAACGATGAACCAGGGGCGACTCCCGGAACGGATGGAATAACACCAGGAACGGTTCCGCATAAGTCTAAACCCAATTGGGATACCTACGACAGTTGGGGTGGATTGCTGGCCTTCAATAGGGATCGCCTTTATCAGGGTTCCGTTGAGGTTGCAGCGTTCCGCAAGCTTTTCAATCCATGGACTTGGCAAGACGACGACACTGCTCGGGCAATAATAGAGCAACTGGATCTACAGCCTTCAGGGGTCCCATCCACACATGTTATTACCCGCGACGAAAGTGGGGGTGCCAACGATGGCCACATTTCGTTCGTCTTTGATGGGGGAGCCACCGTTACCAAGGAACCAAAAGAGGAACTGTCTTTGACTGCTCAAGATGGGTCCAGCAACTACGAATTTAATAGCGCACAAGGAACCGGACCCGAAACGGATTTCGCTAGGGAGGGTCAGAGAGTTACGCTTCATCACTCAACACTCTCTACTTGTTTTGGCGGTGGTTGTAGCGCGACAAGCGACGAGGGTCGCGGCGTTGACCTGTTCGATGAATTGTTTGGTGTTTTAAACACCGTTCGTGTGGCGGACGAAGTTTCAAACCACAGGTTCGCGACTGGGTCTATCCCCTTTGATGCCAGGCCACTGGCATTGGCAGTCGCACAAGGCTGTTTCTCGGTGGGTGACCTCGGTGATGTAGCGGATACACAAACACTTATCAGCAATCCTCCTTTGTCGGACGAAGCGATTGCGGCACTTTCGTTTTTCAATTCGCGTCATGATGTTGATAACTTTGATGAGCTCTACGATGATACGTGGTTTAGACAGATCTATATCCCGCTTAGGAAAGCGGATTTGCAAAAATTGACTCTTGATCGTTCGGCTGACCCCTATGCGTTATTATCGACGACGATCGATGGCCTGGTACAGGCATACGGTTCGGATACCGAGTTATTTGATCCAGCGAGTGGGCCACTTGATGCAGATGGTATCTTAGAGGCGCTACGCGGTGAAGTGTTTCGACGTAGACCACCAAGCGGAGGTCGAGGCGATTTAACAACGTTAATGAATGGTGTTTTTGTCGATCGCGAGGTTACCGGCACCGCATCCAAAATGGCGTTGTATCGATATTTCCTTGAACCACTTGGTGTGTCGGTAGACAAATGGTCTATTGCCGTACGCGGGCGTTCCAGAACCTACACTATGGCCGATATTTTCATGGGCAGGTACGACAATGCAATTGCGGGACAAACTAAAGATGAACTGGGTTTGGCAGGCTTAGGGTTCACCGATACCTGTAACATGGTGATACCGATGGTCCAAGCCAGCCTCATGCCAGGCGTTTTACCAGATGCGGATGGAGCTGGGGCAATACCGAAATTTACCGACATTCAGCGTATCTTCAATAAAAGCTGTATCGAATGTCATGGCGGGTTGGGCTATCCACCTTATCATTCGTATCGCCCCACACCCAGTGATCCAACCGATTTTGATCTTCACGAAATTGAACTAAATTTTGCCGAAAATGAAAATCCGCTTGGCACCGACCGGCGCATGACTCGTTCATGGAGACACGCATCAAGCAATCCGAGTTATCTATTAAATCGAATGACCGATGGTGGACGATTGGCTCATCCTCACAATCCAAACGAGCCCTATAACTTGTCCAATCCAAATGATTCTTCGGATCCGGATGTTTTGGATGAGCGTTGTCCATACGGTCTGATGCCATGTGGTGGTCCTCCGCTTAGCTGGGTAGACATAAAGACATTCGAACGTTGGAGCGATGGTGGTGCAACCTATTCCGAAGGCGATCCACACATTAAAACCGTCGATGGCACCAATTACGATCTTCAAACCGCGGGTGAATTTGTGCTGTTGCGCGATGAAGGGTTTGAACTACAAGCACGTCATACACCTGTGACCACCGCTGGCCCGTTGGGCCCGAACCCCTATACTGGGCTATCGACCTGTGTAAGCGTGAACACCGCCGTCGCGCTTCGAAGCGACGGACAGCGTATTACCTATCAGCCTGGAGTGAGCTTCGATCCCAATGACGAGTTCAGACGTACGAAAAACGGTGCACTTGTTCTTCGTATTGATGGCAAACAAACCATTTTGGGTGCCGAACCGATAGCCCTGACTTCCGGTGGGCGGATCCGCCGAACTACGGACGAAGGTGGGATTCAGATAGAACATCCAGGCGGTACGGTCGTAGTGGTCACGCCGGGGTTTTGGACCCATCATCAGATTTGGTATATGAATATCAATGTTCGAAAAGCACGCGCCACCGATGGAATCATGGGAACGATTGCACCTGGAAACTGGCTTCCAGCGTTATCAGATGGCAGCCAGCTTGGACCACGTCCTGGTGATCTAGGGCTACGTTACCAGCAACTTTATGAAACGTTTGCGAATTCATGGCGGGTCGTGGATACAACCAGTTTATTCGACTATGAAGGCGGTATGTCGACTGCATCGTTTACCAACCAAACTTGGCCAGCATTCGCTCCTAACAATTGCGTGGCGCCACCAATTACAGGTGGGTCGCAAAATTTGACACCAC
>JBCCFQ010000153.1:0-7406 GCA_039029655.1 Pseudomonadota bacterium
AAGCGTGTCGTGCGCACCTATACGCGTACAGATCGCGGCCCCGGAGACCCGGTAAACGCGGTCAAAACACAGCCAAACTCAGAAAACATCTGGTAGATATTCAAGCTGGTAGGCAACCAGATTCCCATAACTGGCTAGTGGCGCCCGAATGACAAGCTCAATGCCATGAGTGCACTTAGTTGGTCTGATTTTGAGAAAGTAGAAATGAGGAGTGGAACCATCGTGGCAGCGGACGACTTCCCCGAAGCCAGGAGGCCTGCCTACAAGCTCAAAATTGATTTTGGGCCATCCATCGGCATCAAGAAATCCTCAGCGCAAATCACTGAACACTACGCCAAGTCCGACTTGGTTGGCCGGCAGGTACTCGCTGTAGTCAACTTTCCACCCAAGCAGATTGGGCCATTTTGGTCGGAGTGCTTGGTGTGCGGTTTTGTGCAAGAAGATGGCAGCGTCGTGTTGGCCATACCGGAAAGACCTGTGGACAATGGTCTGCGACTTGCGTAACCCGCTGCTGCATTGTGTCTAAAGAAAAAATTCTAATCCGCCCTGCCACACCGGCAGATGCCCCTCAAATGCGCGAATTGCTTCCGCGACTCGCAGAGTTTCAGCTTCCAACGCGACGCCGTGCGGAAGACTTATGGAGAAGTGACGAGGCCATGTTGCTGTCTTGGGTGGCTGGTAATGAACCCGATTTTTTTGCTCACGTGGCAATCCTGAATGATCAGGTAATCGGCACCGTCTTTGTTCGAATGAGGGAAGAGTTGCTGAGCCATGAGCCAAGTGCCCATCTAGAAGTACTGGTGATGGCACAACAAGCTGAAGGTCGAGGCATCGGTGGAAAACTGGTCGAGGCAGCAGAAGACGAGGCCAAACGCCGAGGTGCTGCGTCCATGACTCTGCACGTCTTTGCAAACAACGAACGGGCCAGACGGTTATATGACCGAGCGGGCTACGATGGGGAACTCCTGCGATACATCAAGGACTTCGACTGAAGCACTGGGAATGACGCAGTCATGGTCGCTGGCCTGAGAGAAAGCTGCTCCAAAAAGAAAAGCCGCGAATGCAAACAAGAAGAACAGGGTAAATCGCTTAACACGGATTGGGTTAATCAAACTAAGAGACCTCCTTTGGTTTGGACTAATAGTTTAACTTGTGCATGCGCACATAAGTGCCTGTTTCACATTTTTTTACAAATTAAATCAGTAGCTTATAGATCTTATGCTAAGCCACGCCTGTGTCTAAGGCTATCCAAGGTGATGGGAAACTCTTTGCGGTCGGGATACTCCATTGGGCGCCCGACATAGAACCCCTGGGCGTAGTCGATACCATACTTAGCCAACAATGCTAACGCCGGACCGCTTTGAACGTACTCTGCGATGGTTTTTAACCCGGCAGCTCGACCGATCTCAGCGATCAGCCTAACCATTGTTTGATCTACTGGGTCTTTATCCAAATTTTGCACGAACGATCCGTCAATCTTTAGATAATCCACGGGAAGATTTTTCAAATAGCTGAAGGAACTGTAACCCGTGCCAAAATCGTCAATGGCGAACTCGCAGCCAAGGGCACGGATAGCGTTGATTTGTTTTTCAACATCATTAAGGTGGCGAACCGCGAACTGCTCAGTGATCTCGAAAATAACAGCGCCGGGAGGTAAATCCAGCTCCTTCAGTAAACCCTTAACCTTATCCACAAGAGTTGCGCTCTCGAACGCGTGGGCCGACAAATTCAAAGTAAAACGCAATTCCGGATCATTGTGTCTGAATTCTGCCAGTTGTCGTAAGGCATGGGTTAGGGTCCAATCATCAATGTCTGCCATTAGGCCAAAACGGGCTGCCGCCGGAAGAAATGCATCTGGAGCAATCAGACCGCCGTCCGAGGATCGCATTCTCAGCAGCACTTCCATATGCGTCGCTTCTCCCGTCGCAATATTGACGATGGGCTGATAGTGAAACAAAAATCCATCGTTATCGATAGCGTTTCGAATCATGCCCATCCACCCAACATCAACCGCCATCTGTTCGGTTTCCTTGTTGGCAATCTTGTAAAACTCCAAGCGATTGCGGCCCCGCGACTTGGCTTCGTGACACGCAATGTCTGCTTGGGCCAGAAGTTCATTTGGACTAAACCGATCAGAGCGAATCATGGATATACCGATACTGCACTGAAGATGAAAAATCTGTCCGTTCTCCATGTGGGATAGTTTGCGCATGTCACGTAGTACCGAGTTGGCCAAGGTTTTTGCCTCCTTGCGTGTTACGTCCCGGGTAATAATGGCAAACTCATCGCCTCCAAATCGCGCCACACAGTCCTTGCTTCTAATTGAACTCCTAAGTTGCTGAGCTGCAAGTTTGAGTAAGCGGTCGCCCGCCGGATGACCACAAGTATCATTCACATATTTGAACTGATCTAAGTCCACAAAGAACAACGCGCTGACCCGACCCTTTTTGCTACATACCCTAACTTCTCGTTTTAGTTCCTCTACGAATCGTCTTCTGTTGAACAAGCCAGTCAACGCATCATGGTTTGCAAGCTTTGATAAGGTGGCATCTCGCTCTCTTAGCGCCGCGGCAGTGGATTCCAAGGTATCTACTATGGCCGCAATTTCTCGATGGGCCGATGGTTGAAACTCAACCTCCAGATTTCCCTGGGCCAACTCGGAAATCGGCCGTTGCAAGTCAGATAAGGAAGATAGGGAGCGTTTTAAGAACTTCCACCCTAGTAAGCCAGAACTAATCAACAACACAAGCAAGACCAAACACGCGTAGACCAAGTTCACCAACAGTCTTTCTTGGTACCAAGAAAAGTCCAGGGCAAGCTTAATAAATCCTATTGGCGTCTTGCGCGATGGCGTTGCACCCTGAGGTGTATAGGCAAACAAACCATCATCGTTAATGGATTCTACAGAGATCAATCCGATAATCTCAAAGGTTTGTTCATGTTTAAGTTTCTTTCTTACAGGTCCATTGCCACCTTCAGACTCAAATTGCTGTAACAATTCCTGACGAACGTCGACGCTCAAGTTTTCGTCGTGACTCGGACCCAAGTGATTGGACGAGAGCGAAAACAGGTGATTACCCTCAATGCCGTAATACCCCACCGACCCGATTTCTGGGTACTTCTGAATGAACTGTTCCACCTCTAGTGTCACATTGGCGTTGTCGCGCAAATACAAAGGAGCTCCCAGCTCATTGAGTTCTCCGGTCCACTGGGTAGCCCATCTGTTCAAGTTTTCTTGTAACACCCATTGAGACAAACCGTATAACCCCGCGATGGCCAACAAGCCAATCACCGCGGTGAAAAGTAATTGCAGCGACAGAATTTCTCCAACCAGTGCTCTGTGGCCGTGACGCATGGCCGGGTTTGAGGGTCTACCAAAAATCCTCACCTCAATACTCCACCCGATTCGCTTCTAGGTGGGAATTCATAGGTAGCCAAGTATTCCAAGTGATCTTGAGTTCACTCAAGGGTGTGATGGCTGGGACTTCCGCGAACCGTTCAACGCTTATCTGATCAAGAATCGACAGGATCTTGAGCGCAATATCTCGATTAGTGCCGGTTGCGCTCATGTAGGCGCCCTGCTCCAGAAGAGCCGGAGTGAACACAGTTACCTGGACACCATGACGAATCGAATAGGTCAAGAGGTCGCGAATTACGGAAGCGCTGAGAACACGGTTGTCGGGAAACAACCAGAAGCCATCGATTTTTGGCGCCATTCGTTTGAACAGATAAAGGGTTTCCATGTTTGACGTTGCCACATGATGTTCAAACTTCAACCCTTGCCGCGTTACAGTCTTAGAAGCGTGAGACAAAAGATCAGCATGACCGTCCCCAACAATGGCACCAATAGTGCGCAGATTGGGATTCACACCGCGCCACAAAGCTAACTGATCAGACAACGGCGGAATCACCGAAACACCTTTGACGTTTTCTGATACCAGTTGGTTTGCCGAATAGTTAAATACCTGACAAAAAATGACCGGAATTGACGTTTGGCTACCAACGGTCTCCGCCGCTCTCAATCCAACAGCCACCACAACAGTAGAATTTCGAGCTTCAATCTGTCGCACAACAGAAGCCGCATTCTCCAGGTTGTCATCTAAGCTAAATACCGAATAGTCGCGACCCGTTAACCACTTTCGCAGCTCCGACAAAATTCCGTCATAGGTGCCTTTGTTGTCACTCAGCACGACGGCTATGGTTTGAGGCGTAAGAACTGTGGGTGGCGGCGCCGTTGGCTTGGCTTTCTCTTTCTTTTGAACTTGTTTTTTTACTGGAACGGGCTCAACCACGTCGACCCGCTGCGCGATCACTTCGACAGGATCAATGGGCTGTGGTGGCGTTTGATTGATACTACAGCCAGCGGCGACAAGCAATTGCAATAGCACGATCCAGCGGAAGTACCGTCGGTCAGCCTGCTTGCTTAGTCTCGGAACGCTGGTCAAGGTGACACCCCTTGGGTTGGCAAGGCCGTGATCGCTCTAAAGCCGGCCGTTCAGCATACCTCAGCAACTGGATTTTCTAGTGTGACGGGGTTCACGGAAGCCCCTGTTTGGGTGTCTAAATAACGAAGTAGAAAAAACTGGAAACTATGTATTTGTCTGAGGAAACCGGCACATGACCACAATGCATATGGGTCCATGCCGTTGGAAACATAATGGCATTACCCGCCTTTGGTTGCACTTTTAGGCCCTGGTAGAAAAACTCTGTCTCCCCACCTTGCTCCACATCATCGAGGTAAAGAATCAAAGCAAGTAACCTTTTTTGGGTCTCTGGACCTAAGGCATCAAAGTGCCAATTAAATTTCCCCTCGCCCTTAGGATACTTTTGAATCTTGTAACCGGAACCCTGCAACGGATAAACCTGCAGACTGGGGAGTTTTGGGATCAGAAGCTGTAACGCGCCAGCAACAGCGTTATGCACAAAATCATAACAGCCACCGGAGTCACCACCGGGCACAATTTCTAAGTCATGGCTGATTTTGTCTTGATTAACCGCGTGCCCAACATCGGAATGGATGACACGACCGACACTCACCGCGTCGGATGCCTCAAACATGTCAATCACCTGACGGCATTGGGGTTTTGGAAGCACATTTTCAAAACGGAAAATGTAGTCTTGAACGTCTACAAGGTCCATCTATCAATGGCGGGCGTTTGTGACATCAACCGGCGTCTTCTTCGTATCGCAATCTCACACCACTGCGAACGGGCTGGGGAATTGCCTCAAAACGCCATCGCTCCACCGCGTTCACAGCTCGAGTAATGCTGCGCCGGCTCATGGTTGTTTCGGTAACTTGAATGTCGCTCGTAGTGCCATCCTGATTCACCGTAAATTGAACATCGATGAACCCCTCTTGCTGACGTCTCGTCGCCGATGTCGGGACCAGTCGTGGCTGCACATAGCGCTTGAACTGAAGGGCAGAAAGCGGCACGAGTTGTACATCCGTCGCCTCACCTGCATCATCGATTGGCTCGATGGCCGACTGCAGCGCTTGAGCATCTAGCGCAAGAGTTTCACCGCTAAGGTCACCAGTTTGTTGATCGCTTGTGGCCTGGGCTTCCAAGACTTGGGGGTTGTCTCCCACACCAGAATCCGACTCGCCACCATCAACAGTCAGGGCGCCCTCCGTAGTGTCAATGCCCGTCGTTACATCGACGCCATCTATGGCACCCTCAGCAGCGGCCGCGTCAGCCTCCTGCTGTGCCAAAACCTCTTGCTCAAGTGCAGCAGCTTCTGCTGCTGCAGCTTCCGCCGCCGCGGCCTCTGCCGCTTCTTGTGCTATACGTTTTGCGTCCGCCAGCTCTTGAGCATCTTGCGCCGCTTGGGTTTTGGCCCGAATGACCTCTTGTTCTGCACGATTGACGGCATCCGATTGCAATCCCAAGCGCTTTGCTTCCGCCACCAGATTATCCGCGCGATCAAAATCTCTGGCCGAGGATGACAACATAGTTTGAAACACCAATGCAGAAACGTATCGTTCAGACCCCTGCACCACATCCGGAGCCAAAGGATCAATGGTCCTCAATTGATCGACAAAAGACTTGGCGCTCTCTTGAGTACCGTCTCCTTCCAATAACAAATCCGACGCCAAACTTGCGTTCAAACCCTGCATCAACTTTTCAAGCTTGGCCTCCACCGAAAAACGATTAGCTAGATCTTCTCGCACGGCCACCACACTGGGTGAGTCATCCCCAAGAATGAGTGCAGCCTGCACTACCAAGTCCTGAGCGACGGGAAGCTCTTGTTCAAGTTGTGTCGCCAAAGCGGTTTGCAAATTGCTGGCCGCGATGGAATTGAGTTGATCGGTGGCCGTTGCAATCAATGGATTCTCAGGCTGTAACTCAGTCAAGACGCCCAAGGAGCGAACCGCCTCATTTAGGTCAAAGTTGGCCAGTGCCGTTTCCAAAGCACTGGAGGTGCTTTGGGTAATCAGGTCGATTCCAGTAGCTGCTACCGGATCATTGGGGTTGAGCTCCAATGCCTTGGTGTAATAGTACAAAGCATTATCTAATTCAGGCTCGGTAATCCTACCCGCATCCAACGCCTGGCGAGCTTGTTCGTTGAGCGTTTCCGCGGTGGGCTGGGCCTCCGCTTCTAAGGATCGCACTTCGGGTTGTTCAGATTGGCTGTAAAGGTAGAACCCAACACCAGCGGCGGCCACTAAGGCCAACAAACCGACCAAGGCAACGGTACCGGTTTTCCTTCCACCAGCACCTTTTTTTGGTGAGCGCTGTTGTCGAGGGTTCAAATAGTCTAAGAAGACGGCCGCATCAGGGATTCTGTCGTCACGCCGAAACGCTAAGGAATGCTCAATAGACTCCCACACACCCATTGGCAAGCCTTGAATGGGTGCCGGTACTAACTCCTGACTCTCCGCTTCGGTGGCCCTCAGATTTCCGAATGGATGGTTACCTGTCAACAGTCGGTAGGCAATACAGCCCAGGGCATATACGTCATCTTGAGGTGTGGGCAAAGCCCCTTCCAACACTTCACAGCTGGCATAAGCCGGCGTAAAACCGGTCACTTCGGTTTCTTCGGTGTTGTTTTCGTTAACTGCCCGGGCAAGCCCGAAATCCAGCACTTTTACTTGACGATCGCGAGTGATGTAGATGTTTGCTGGCTTTACATCCGCATGAGCCACACCACTTTGGTGAGCATGGGCCAGCCCCCGAGCGATGCTCCTAAGCATACGTAAGGCCACTGTGCGGGATAAGGGTGAGGACCTGTGTCGTTGCAACAATTCAGTTAGCGGCTCACCGTCTAGCCACTCCATGACCATGAAAAACTCGTCCCCATCTCGATCAAAGCCGACGCCGTCGCCGCCGTCGTTGCCGCCGTTGTTCGTTTTTTCGCTGGTTCGTTTTTCGCTCGTTGGAGGTGGCAGCGCACTCTGTACACATCGC
>JBCCFQ010000154.1:0-7390 GCA_039029655.1 Pseudomonadota bacterium
AAAACCTGGGAAGTTAGGCGGCCACGTGGTGACCATTTTCCATTCAAAGCGCGTGTGATCTTGCCTGACATTATTCTCGCTTGGTGATTTGCAAGCTGCTAACCCAGCCAATGCAAGGCCGCCGATACCGAGGGACTTCAAACCATCGCGGCGCTTCACTACCTAACTCTGATTCCGCCATGGCGCTTGCGACTTTGGTGATCTTCCCATTTCAGCCCGCCAATGAATCCGACCGCCAGCATCAATCCTAAAGAAAGGGCCACCCAGCTCAGGGGCAAGCTCCCTTTATAAGCTTTGAGACGATTCCTAAAGTCCTGATTCTCTGTCTGCAACGTGGACATAACAGATGAGTTTTCAGATACCTGAACGGTTAGATCATCCGCCGCTGCCTGAATCTTAGACAAAGCGGCATTGGCTTCATCCAGGTCAGTTTGTGTTTTCTGTAAGGAGTCTGAAAGCTCAGAGTTGGATTTCTCCACCTCCATGACTCGTGCGGCGGCCGGTTTGTTAGACAAGAGATAACCTGCCTTAACCCAACCTTCCTCTCCGTCAGTCGTCCTAACTCGGGCGTAAAACCGATTTCGCTCAAGGACAGTCAGCTCCGTCCCACTCACCAAAACCTTGAACGCACTCCCTGAGGTGTCCGAGTTCCTGTGTAGCCCCAACTGAAGCTGATCCGTGACCCAAGCGGGTCCAGTCTGTGCTGTGGACAATCCAGCGCTTATTAGCCAAAAACCCACGCTCAGCATCAAAATCCGGCCCATGCCTTCCTCCAAAATTTAGATAAGTCTCATTGTGTTTGGAAATACCCCGGTCGCAGGCTGAATTATCCACAAATCAGCCGCGACTTTCGAACCTTCCGCCTAGGCTCGGCCACCTGCACCCACGACCTCCAGAATCGGAAGTAGGTCTCACTTTTGGCCAAATCTATGGAGATTATGGTTAATTTTGAGACCGCCATCCAATGAATAAGCCTTTGTCTTTGTGATAATTCTCGGCGGTTCAGCACTTTTTTCTACTGACTATGACCCGAGTTGTCTCTTTAACAGCCAGCTTTACGGCCCTATTGATAGTGGTCGTGCTATTCGGGCTGTCCCAGACAAAAACATCTATCCCCGCCCCTGTCGCCACCCCGGATGAGGTTGAGCAGACATCTGATTCCGCTCAAACGGTCACACCGCTGACAAGTCTCAGAATGAGTCCCCGTTTGGGCAGTGTGCCCGATGGACCACCCACGAAAACCGAGCAGCCAGAACCATCCGTTCAAGATTCCAAGGTACCGTGGCAGAGCTTCTTGTTTCTTGGCCTCGCGGCGGCTATCGGATTTTTTGGCGGCAGAAGTTTTGTGGCTCGAACCCAGCAACTCCCTGATGAAGAAAGACTCGCCTTAGAGAACGAAACCATAAGCACAGAGCTTTTGCCCGAAGTCCAGTCAAAAGATCGAGCCTTCGAGGGTTTAGACGAACATCATGTGCAACTTCAAGCTCAGCTAGAGTCCCGACAGGAAGAAATTGCGCGCCTAAAACTTGATTTAGCACACGCCGGTGATGAGCTGGAGGAACCGAAACAAGAGATACATGACCTAAAAATTGAGGTCTCAGAATTACACGACCAGCTTTTGGACCAAGCCAAAAAACATGAAGAAGACCTCGAGGAAAGCAGCGAACAGCGCACAGCCCTAAAAGAGGAAAAGCTCACTCTGCTTGAGCAAATCGGTCAACTTGAAACGCAGCTGGACGAAGAATCGCAAAAACAAATCCACCAGAAGCAACAGATAGACGAACTTTGTGTGTCTAATGAGTCGCTGCAAGCGGCACTTAGCCAAGCCGCACAAGCAAGCGCCGAGCTTAAACGGGAGCATGAAGACAAACTGTCGGAACTAAGCGAGTCATTTGAGCAAAGCCAGCAAGATATCGGTGAAGAACTGGAACAGAAAGAAGCCAGAATCGAATATTTGATGGGGCGACAAGACGAGCTAGAGAACGCCCATAGTGTGTTAGATGACAACTACAAAGAACAAGGTGTAGAGCTAGAGCATAAATTGGGTGAAATCGCTTCTCTTCAGTCATCCATAGACCAACTACGAGAACAACAGGAGCAAATTCGACAAACCGCAGATCAGGAAATTGGATCTCTTAAAGAACTACTGCGGACTAAAAGCTCGGACTTGGAAGTAGCACTTCAAAGAGGTGAAGCCAGCGAAGAGGAAATATCAAACGCCCGAGGCGCATTGAAAACGGAAATCGAACGTGCCGATTCCATTGCAGCCAGTGCCGCAGAAGCTGAAAATTCTTTGCAATCCAAATTGGACGCGCTTGGCATCGAGCTTGAGGAACACAGAACGACCTCGGCCTGCCAACATGATCAATTAACTCAAGTTACTGAAGAAAACCATAACCTACGAGGTGCGCTGGAGTCTGTCCGTCAGGATCTTGCGAAAGCCAGCAGTCATAACGTAAATCAGATAGCTCAACGTCAAAACCTGGATGACACCATCGAAGAAAAGACGAAGGCCTTGTCTGTCGCGGAGACCAAGATTCGTCAGCAAACAGTGGAACTGTTAAATGCTGAACAGGAACTCAGCAGTCAAAGTGAGGAACTGACCAAACTAAGAGCTGAGGTTTCGGACATCCAGGAGAAGGAACAAGTCGCCCAGTCTTGGCTTGCACGGGCCGAGTCAGCAGAGAATGAACTCAGTTCAAATAAAGAAGCGCTCACTCAGCTACAAGCACATCTATCAGACGCCGAGCAAGAGCAAGAAAAAGCTCAGTCTTGGCTGTTGCGTGCAGAAACTGCAGAGGAAGAATTGAATTCGGCGCATGAAGAAGTTGCTGCCGTCAACGATGCCAGCAAGGAATTGGAGCAGGACCTGCTACAGGCTCGCAAGGAAATCGAAGGTCTGACGGGAAACCTGGAAGCATCTAAGCTGGAACTCAACCAACTCCGCTTAAATGACGGCGAAAAAGACAAATACATTTCGCAATGGCTTTCCAATTTGACGGAAATCTCCTACAAGTCCGACGGATTGCCATTGAGCTTCAAACCGGAACCTGAGAATGCCGTGAGGTTTGAGGATCCCCAGGATTTGGTAGAACCACTTAAACAGTTAGAGAACCTCCTAGACGGTATTGCGGCTCAAAACGATGACTTATCCGCCGATGTAATTGGTCTACGCACGCGGGCCGAAAAAGCGGAGGACATTGTTTCTTCCTCAACGGAGGAGCTGGACTTACTGCGCACGACCAGCACAGACTTGAACGACTCATTGTCTGAAGCTCGTAGGGAAATCGAGAGCGTCACAGAGCTACTGCGACAACGTGAAGCGGACTTAGATCGAGTCGGTTCAGTGGTAAACGAGCGGCAAAAAACGGTCGACAGCATACAGTTAAGCATCCAAACCATCAGTGACAAGATTCATACGGTGCACATTGAACCACCCCAATCAGGCGCAGATGAGCTACCGCAACCAACAACGGAAGACCTAACCCCTCTGCTAGACGACCTCGATCAACTACTAGGCAAAGTCGATGCGCAGCGAGTACGTTGGAGCAATGATGCCAAACAATGGCACGAGCGAGCATCTCGCGCCGAGTCTGAACTCGAAGGCAGCGAAAACGAACTGAGAACACTCAAGGATGGATATTCCACGGTTATCGCTGAACTCAACGACTCCAAGGACTCCCTCACCGAGTTACGTCAAGCGATGCAGCAAAAACAGCAAGTCGTGGACGAGCTATCAGCGACGTCGGTGCTACAACGCGACAACATGACCAGCTATATCGCGCACCTGGCATCCACCGTAGACAAAATGGGCGAACTCTCTGTCTCCCCGACGGCCATGCATCAGTCTGATAGCCCTACGGAGCTTCCCGATATGACCGGTTCTCTCGACGAGCTAGATCGGTTGCTCTCACAGGTGGAGCAACAAAATCTAGTCATGTCTGAACGGACCACCGAAGCCGACAATAAGCTCCAAGTAGCACAATCCGAAGTAGAACTACAGTCGGCGGAACACAAAGAACTAAAAGAAACCTATGAGCAGTTGCAACGCTCCTTGGCCACAACTCAAAGCGAAGTCACCAACCTGAAAAGGGAATTGACTCATGCGCAAGCACAGGCAAAGGGAGCGCAAGAAATAAACGGTCAGGTCAATACCCAACACATCGCCTATCTATCAACCATCAGCAAAGTAAACAACAAGCTAGCCGGTATATCGATTCCAACCAACCAAGCCAATGGCGAGCTACTGTTGGCTGAAATAGCGCCACTAACTCCAGCCTTGGACACGCTGGAATCCATGCTGGGAGATCTGCAGCGTCAGACTAAGAAAGATTACAACGACGGGGGTCCACGCTCGCTACAGATCAAAGATCTTGAGAAGACCGTGGCCTCCCACGAGACCACTATTCAACGTTTGAAAAGGGGCATCGACCAGCTCCGTCATTACCAAGATAAGGTCAAAAGTTGGAATAGCACCATCGACGGCTATCGCGCAGACATAAAACGCAAAACAGATGTCATCGATGGCCTTCGCGACCAGAACATGGACTTGCGAAAGCTGGAAAACGTTGTCGCCGAACGGGACAAGTCCATTGCGACCCTCGTTACTGCGTTAAAGCATGATGGAACCAACATCCGCAAGCTTAAGAGAAGACTGGGCAAATGGAAGCGACGTTGTGTCATGCTCGAGAACTCACTACGGGCGTCAGGCATGAACATCGTGGAAACCAATGGTAAAAACACGAAGGAGCCAGCTTCTGACAAGACCATTCGCTTGAGCACGGATCGTGATCGACCAAAAGGCAAAGCACCAGGCTGGGTCAATGCACCCATAAAGACCGAAGCACAAGCCGATGACCTAACAAGAATAGACGGGGTGGATAACCTTTTGGCAGAGACTCTGAATCAGCTGGGCATATTCTATTTTAGCCAGTTGGCGGCATTTGACGAAAATGACATCAACTGGCTCGCTTATTTGATCGACTCATTTCCAACGCGAATTCACAAAGGCAAGTGGGTCGAAAAAGCAAAAGCCTTGACTCGGTCTGCCGCTACTGGCTAGAAAAGCTATCGTTTTAATCGGTAACTGACTTTGACGCCAAAATAAGCGTTTCGCTCCGGCGCAGGCTCGAAGAAACGGCTCCCGAATGCGTTAATACGAATGTTATTGTTGTATTTCTCACCAAACAGATTGTTTACGCCTATATAGGGTTGCAGATCAACTCGGTCAAACGTCCAGGAATGGGCTAATCTCAGGTTTGATACAAAATAACTGTCCACCTCCACCGTGTTACCATTATTGGCAAACAGACTGCCGGCATAGATGCCCTCAAGGGTCAGAAACAACCCGCTCTCTGATTCGTAACCGACGCTTGCGTAACCATAGTTACGCGGCAAGCCCGGCAATCGGTTTCCAGAGAAGTCGTTACCATTGCCGTCAACAAAATCGTCAAACTCAAAGTCAGTCAATGTATAGCTGGCTTGGGCAAACAAACCGGCGGAGCCCGACCAGGAAGCGGCCACCTCTAGGCCTGTTCTTGTAGACTCGCCGGCGTTAGAAAAAAACGTGCGGCCGGGCATTGAATCAAGCTCAAAGGGTATGAGTTCATTTTGCAGATCGATGTTAAAGGCAACGACTTCGTACTGAAAAGCTAAATGATTGCCTCGCAACCCGAGCTCGTAGGCCAAAGACTCTTGAGATTCAAGACTCTGATTAAATCCACCACCACCATTGGGATCAGCGAATTCCGTTGTGGTGGGTGTTTCGAAAGAACGCCCTACACTGGCAAATAGTCTGTGTCCGTCCCCCACACGCCGGCTAAAACTTAGTGATGGACTAGTCTCCGTGAAAGACACATCGCCCGAATCTTGGCCATCGACCAAGAAACGATCGCTAACATCGAACTCCACTCTATCCAAGCGCAACCCAAGTCGGATCAACCAATCTTCGGAAGGCGAATACGTGCCCTGCGCAAAACCGCCCAGGCTGGACACTTTCTCGTTTTGATCGAGAGTTATGTCGCCACGAACACCAGACACATTGTCAAAACGTATGCGGTCATCGTCCTGCCTATCTAAATCGAAACCCACCGTGTACTGCAAACTCTGATTGATTTTTCCCGTATATTGAAGTCCAACACCTGTATATAGACGTTCCAAGTTAACTGAACCGCCACCTTGAAAAGGCAGAAAGTTATCGAAGTCGCGATCGACCACATACCCTCTAATCAGAAGTCGGGAATCATCACCTTCTTTTTCATAGGCAAAGCCTAACTTTGACTGAAACAACTCTTCGCCAGAATTGAATTGAATGTTTCGATCCCGGGCTGACCGTCGATCAAGCTCGACTTGAGCAGCATTAATACCACCCGGATCTAGCGATGTAGGTTGATCGGTAACACTAGCTACCACTCTGAGCGTACTAGAATTACCCAAGGCTACGTTTACCCTGCCATTAAACAGATTGCCACGAGCCTCTGCATGATCGCGATAGCCATCCAACTCAGTGCGGGACACATTTAGCAGGTAGTCAGTTGAACCCGCTTGTCCGTTGAGCTTTATTTGGTAACGACCATAACCGTATTCACCCAAGGACAAAGTGGTCTCTAGCTCTGGGGGCAGCTCACCCCGTTGACTGGTTATTGAGATAACACCACCGGAAGCATTGCCATATAGTGATGAGGAGGGTCCTCGAATAACCTCTATTCGAGACGCGGAGCCCATGTCGATACTGTCCACCTGGGCCTGACCATCGGGCAGCGACTCCGGCACATCATCAACGTAAATGCGTATGCCCCGAATACCAAAGCTGGAACGAGCACCAAACCCGCGAAGTGCTACACGTAAATCTTGGGAAAAATTGTAGCGACCTTGAATATACAATCCTGGAACTGCAGCCAGGACCTCGTCGATACCTAACTGCTGGGTTGCCGTTTGTATTTGGGTTTCTTCTATGACCGATAGGGAACGAGTAGCGGTCAATAGCGATTCATCCAAGCGCGTTGCCGAGACGATAATCTCCTCTAAGTCGGGCAAGTCTTGGGCGTGAATATGGGCACATGGAAGGCCGAGTAACACAGCGGCACTAATTGTTTTGTTCATAGCACAAGCAGACAACACGGGCGCGTAAAGGTGCCTGGTTTTTCGACGTATATCAATCGTCGTCTAATATTGTCACCAGGACCTGGGTGGTGAGACCAAGTTTTGCCCCAGAACTGGGGTCAAAAAGGGAAACAAAAAAGCTCTCGTTACTCTCCACTTCTGCGTCAGACACTAAGGGAATAAAAATATCTAGCTCGGTCTGTCCAGACTGAAATGTCTCAACATTCTTATAAAAGTGGCCGTAATCGCTGTCAGCCTCGGCGGTCACACTGTTTGTCCCCCAAGCCAC
>JBCCFQ010000155.1:0-7344 GCA_039029655.1 Pseudomonadota bacterium
ACATGGATGGGCCCGTTTGAACCGATGATTTGATTACGTGAAGGTAAGACCTCGAAGTCGCCCAGTCTGAATCCGGTGCGCACCTCTACATTCATGGATTCGACCACCTTTTGCTTTTTCCGAAGCATACCATGGACTTGTAAAGCCGTGACTGACATTTCTGATCCATTCCCAAACTGATCCTAGAGACTAAATTGTGGGTTTTGGGGACAGAAATAGCCTTACGAATAGGGGAAAAAAACCTTCGTTTTCACTGTAGGCCGGAATTTCCAAGTAAAAACGAGGAATCCAAGGCGAAAAGCAGTTCAATTAGGCCGTCAAATACTAGGTACCCATAGAAAACGAAGGTCTTTGTCAGGTAACCAGACGTCGCAAAGCGCATATTGGACCCATGGAAAATGAGTCTAAATCAGTGTCTAGCCGCGAAAGCCCAGGAAATTGCGCATCGCACTCTTGCTTGGGTGCGGTTCGTTCTCATCAAGATTCAAACCGCCGCCTCTGGCAGCCACATCGTTGTCAGCACCACCTTGGGCTAGGGCACCTAGCATGGCCGGGGTGCCAGCACCCAGTTGAGCTGCCGCCAGTGGGTTACTCAAATCGCCATACTGACCATACAACCAGGCCACTACACCACCAATTAGAATCATTCCAATTGTCATTATCCAGTAAACGGCGCTACGCAGGTATTCAGGCAACTTCGCGGAGTGTCTCAACTTGTACCAACGCAAAAATTCCGCAGCCAGTCCGCCCGCTAAGCCCCAGATTACAATGTCGTTCATTGACGTGGTCTCCCAATTCTTATTATTCAAAGTATGGAGTGATGCCCGTGAGAAGGGTAGCTGAGGAGATGTCCCGGAGCAATTGGGAATACTTACCCAACTTACCCTTAGATTCATTATACTTAGCAAATCAAAAGAGTGTCTTGGTGCGAAGCACCAAAGTCACCCAAGGACACACGCCTTCAACCGATTACAAAAAAGAAATGAAGGCTTTCAACGGACTATCCATGAATTTCATTTGCGTTCCCATGCCGGTTCGCGAGCTCGCGTAATGACATGCAGGAGAGGTGCAATGACAGCGGCAACTAACAATCCAAACAAAAGAGCTTTGATTGTGGGTATCAACAAGTACCCAAAGCTTGAGGCTCGTTACCAACTCAATGGTTGTGTCAACGATGCAAAACTGGTGGCACAAGTGCTTCAAGACAAGTTTGAGTTTCCGGAGTACAACGTCACCGTTCTACTGGACGAGGATGCTTCTCGGGAAAACATCATGAACGGCATGCAACGACTGGTAAGCGAGTCTGACCAAGACGACATCGTGTTCATGTATTACAGCGGTCATGGGTCCAGACGCCGGGCCCGTCGTCCTACCAAACCCAGCGGCAAAGATGCCACCATCATTGCCAGTGACAGTGGCCGTGGCGACGATCCAAATCTCGACATCATCGACGATGAGATCCACGCTTGGCTGGGTGATCTAAGCCAAGTCACCTCCTATATCACTTTGCTATTTGATTGTTGCCACTCTGGCACTATCAGCCGGGATGTATTTGGTGATACAGCCCGGTGGGTGGAAGAAGACGACCGCTCCTTAGAAGAGATGGGTATCCCCGTTGACGACGATGTTTCATCTCGAGCGTTGGATGAGTCTGACCAATCAGGTAAAGGTCCCAGTGGATGGTTAGCCATCTCTGAAAGTCATGTACTCATGGCGGGTTGTCGTGACGAAGAACTTTCGTATGAGTATAGCCAGAATGTGGGTGGCCAACGAGTTAAGCATGGCGGTCTTACATTCTTTTTGTGTCAAGAACTGCTACGGGCCGAAAGTGGCATGACCTACCGGGACGTGTTCGAACGAGCTCGACTAAATGTTACGTCTATACAGCCAAAACAACATCCACAGATTGAAGGGAAAGTCGATCGGGAAGTATTGGGTATTGCAGACATCAAACCCATGCGGTTTCTCCCCGTCACACAAGTTAAAGACGGGAAGATTACGTTGGGGGGTGGCGCAGCCCATGGCCTTGCCATCGGTTCCGAGTGGGGAATATATAGCCAAGGCACCAAAGCCGTGGATGAAGAGCAAACGGGACGTATCGGCTTCATAAGCATTGAGTCAGTGGGTCCACTGACCTCCGTCGGGCAGCTAGTAGATAATACGGATGACATTCAGGAAGGGTGCAGAGCGGTGGAAGAGAAACAAGCCATACCCCCATTGACCCTAGTTGTCGACTTGAACCAAATCCCGAATGACTACGCTGAACAGAGGGATTGGTTAAAAGAGGAAATCGAACAGCACAGCTTGTTGGCGCTGTCTGCTGAGAGCCAAGCGGATGACGCAGATCTAAGGGTTTACATCATTGCGCCTCGTGATGAAGTCGGTGCCGATGGCTTAGTGCCTCAGCTTGAAGTGGTAACAGAACCTACGTGGGTAGTGGTGGATCGTGGCGGTCAGTTGGCTATGCCGCCCCGAGGATTGGGGCCCGATGCCTTAACCATTATTCCCGACAACCTGTTGAAGCAAGCTCGTTATCGTAATGCACTTCATCTGAAGAACTCTAGCGTGTCCAGCAAGCTGAGTTCTGCGGTGACCTGCAAACTACGACGCAAAGACAAATCCGGGGAGTGGGTTGAAGCTCTACCTGATGAGAAAACAGGACAAGTGATCTTTGAAGAGGAAGAAATGTTTTCTTTTGAGATTACAAACAACCATGACCATCCCGTTTTTGTCAGTATTTTGGACTTTGGCGTCACGGGCAGTATTTCGTTGCTACACCCTTACGAGAAGGCCAGCGATCGCTATGAAACAGGTGTAACCACCTGTCTTTTCGACCGAGAAGAGGATGCCATGGACCTGTACCTCCCTGAAACTCTGCAGACGAACGAGGGGGTCGAGACATTTAAATTGTTTGTGACAACAGCAGAAACGGATTTTTCTTGGATGGCCCAGGAAGGAATGCGAAGTGGCGATTTGTCAGGCCGAGCTTCTCCAATATCGGCCATCGAGGAAGTCTTTGCAATGGCATACGAAGGTACTCGTGAAACCCGTAGACGGAAGGGTCCAAAAGCGGACGAGTGGTTCACCATTGAGAAAGAAGTAGTTCTTAGAAGAAAAGCAAATCTTGACGCTAGTTAGTCACTTGACAAGTGACGTAGGTCAAAACTAACAAGAGAGCGGACTATGAAATACGAAGATTTTGTGATTAACATTGAGTCAAAAAAAGGGGATGACGCCTACGTCATTAACGTTAAGTCGCCCCGCGGAGAGGCGGACGCCACCTTTCAGCTGAGGCATGGTATTGACGACATGTTGGACATGTTCCAGCGAGTAGGGCAAACCGTGAGAGGGACTGCCGAAGAGGGTTCGATTGTCCGGGATGCCAAATTCGTTGAGGTAAAACCAAATGCGAACATAGACGTTGGAAGAGAGCTTTTCGAAGACCTGTTTGTTGGTACGACCCGCTCATTATTCGATAGCAGCCTCGCGGTTGCTGAAGACCGTGGCAAGGGCTTACGCATAAAACTGCAAATTGACCCCACAGATCCGGAACTCGCCAAGCTTGCCAGCTTGCCCTGGGAATCCATGGTAAGACAAGAGACTAAGGACTATTACAGTCTGCAGGAGCAAACGCCCTTTGTTCGCTATCTCAACGTTCAAAGACCCCACGAAGTTTCAAAATTTGTCCCACCTTTACGTGTTCTAGTGGTCATCTCTAATCCCAAGGGCACAGCACCCTTGGACTTGGATCACGAGCGGGAGCTGATTGAAGAAAGTCTGGGCGAATATCCAGAAATTGAAGTCGACTTTTTGGAGACAGCCACCGTCAGCGAACTGAATCGAAAACTCTCCGAGAAAAAGTACCATGTGCTCCATTACATGGGTCATGGCGACTTTGATGAGAAGTCAGGGATGGGTGTCTTGTTAATGGAAGATGCCAATGATCGGGCCGCACCCTTGGATGGGGAGCGTTTGGGCGTGATTTTGAGAAACTCATCGGTGCGTTTGGTGTTCTTGAATGCCTGTAATACCGCAAAGGCGGATAGTAGTACCGGAAAGGATGCCTTTGGTGGCGTCGCTACGTCGTTGGTGGCCGCAGGACTACCGGCGGTTGTAGCGATGCAGTTTCCTATCTCTGACAAAGCAGCCATCGCATTCTCGCGAAAATTTTACTCTCAAATCGTGCGCGGTCGTCCTGTAGATGCCGCGGTGGCAACAAGTCGCTTGGAAGTTTTTTCAGAAGACGCAAGCAACCTAGAGTGGGCGACACCGGTTTTGTTTATGCGGGCACCTGATGGCATGTTGTTCGATATGCCCAAAGAGGCTCCGGCCACTGTAAGACCCACACCCCAGCCCGCACCCACTCCAGCGGATCCCGCCCAACCGGAACCAAAGGACCTCGGATGGCTTAAGTGGGCTGGTGCGGGTGCTGGGGTTGTTGCTCTGGCCGTTGTTGGGTTTTTGGCCATATCTGGGAGCTCAGATCTTGAGCGTATGCAGTTGATGTTGCCTGAGACCGTGGATATGGCGGCCGACGCTTCGGCAGAATTGTCTCTTTATGACGTGGACAAACTCCCTATCACAGGAAGTGGCCTTCAAAAACTGGCGGACGACATCACCTTGACCGTGAGTGATGGGACCTTGGCCAGTGTGACCGTTGGTGAAGTGTCTGACAGCGCAGATGCCATTCCTATCACCATCACCGGGATTCGTCCGGGTGAAGTGGATATCGTGGCGACGGTTGATGGCAACGAGTCTGTGCGGCCCGAGAAGGAAGAAATCCAAGTACTCTTGACGGATAAGGCGCGGTTGGAAGCGCAACTGGCCAAAAGGGATTTAGACGACGCATGGGGTGATCAAAGTTTGTCCGATGAAGCCATGGCGGGACGCATCACTACCTTCCAAAGTGATCATGGATTTGCCTTAGAGACAGATGCCGTGTCCGAAATTACTGAGCGCGCCAGCTACTTGTCCGACGCCGTTGCGGATTTCGCCAGTGCAAGCGCCATCGGTAATGACTTAACAAAGCCAATTCTAGCTAGGGAAGTGGCCTGGATGAACTACTTGGATAAGTATCAGAACGGCCGGGCTGCAAGCCCCGCGCTGGCCGCTGCAAACAAGGGTCAAGAAGATATTGCCAACATCAAGTCCAGTGCGCCTTGGGTGAATCGAATCACCACATGCCGGTCTATGACGTCTAATAATCGGTGTTCTGGTGATGAAACCGTGTTTTCCGCGGGTAGGGTGTACTTCCATGTATCTTGGACGACACCTGCCCGAGGTTCCCTGAGCTTTCAGTTGATGTCTAACGGTGAGGCCGTTAAGAATGCACAAACCGCCACGGAACCCGCCAGGTCTGCGGCGCGAAACTGGCATGGTTATTTCACCATAAACGATCCTGGCGCCTACGAGATTCTTGCCAGAAACCAAAATGGCGACTTGGTGTGGCGTCAGGGGATTGAGGTGAACTAAAAACACCATGAGCTAGTTAGCATGATTCACAAAAAACCCCGCCAATGGCGGGGTTTTTTGTGGTCAATATATCGCCAAGTCTAGCGCGTCAGACAAAAAAGAGGTCTCGAACATATTACGGCGATAAAACAGACCTTTTTTTCAGGCTCCAAACGCCAAAAAAGCGAAATATAGATCCCAGAGGCAGGGCTTAAGCCACGGCAAAAATGCTCAGGGACTGTTTCGACATGGCAGTGCAACAAACGATTCGCAGGCGTAACTCATGAAACTAACAATAGGAGTCATTATGAAAAACTGGAAACATATTGTCGCCGCACTGTGTATGGCGATCTTGCTTTGTAACGGGTCCGTTTGGGCTGATGGCCATGCCGGTCCGGCTGCGGTGCAGGTGGTTGCAGTAGATACCCATGGCAAAACCGATGAATACTTAAAAGGGATTCAATCCCTGCCTAAGGTCATGGCCAGACTATCCCCGGGAGCCGATGTCCGCGTGTACGAAGCAGCCTTCTCTGGGCAAAGCACAGGCACCGTCTATGTGGTCATCACTTTCCCAAGTTTGGACGCATTGGCCAAAGCCACAGCAAAAACCAGTCAAGACAAGGAATGGCAGAGTGTGATCGAAAAACTGGACGCTATGGGTCGCACACTAACCAGCAATTCGGTCTTGATGGACCGTACCCCGAAGTAACGCTTAAGAAGTAGAAGTATCTATCGCTAACTTGATCACAAGGTGAAAAACATGATGAAAAAAACACTAACACTTGTTATGACGCTGTTTGTAAGCTCTATGGCCTATGCGGACTTCACCCCTTGGGCAGACTACGAGCCCAGTGAGGAGGTCTGGTCAGTCACTACCATTAAGGTGGATTCCAATATGGGAGACGCCTATTTGGAGGGGATCGCAAATACTTGGGTTCCCGGGAACGAGGCGTCAAAGAAGGTAGGGCAGATTGAGGACTATTGGATTTATCGCAGCGACATGCCAGATAGCGGCGACTTCAACTTGTTGCTGGTGGTTAAGTTCGCCAATACCGACGCTCTAGCACCAACAAAGGCTCGGTATGATGCGTTCATGAAAGAGTTCACTCAAAGACGAGCTGACGAAGCCACGGAGTTTGCCCAAAAGAACTATCCAGCAATGAGAGAGATTACCGGGCAATACATCATGCGAGAGATTGAGCTGAAATAATTAAGAGCTGGAAAGCTTGAAACACATCGACCTCCCTCGTGTTGCACGGGGGAGGTT
The DNA here is from genome assembly GCA_039029655.1 of Pseudomonadota bacterium. Classification (GTDB taxonomy): domain Bacteria; phylum Pseudomonadota; class Gammaproteobacteria; order Steroidobacterales; family JBCCFQ01; genus JBCCFQ01. The sequence goes on from JBCCFQ010000155.1 coordinate 6,719, forward strand.
TTTCTCCAATTCTAATCGAGTCGTGCAGCAATAAGTTTGCGGAGCTCCTTTTCGTAGTCCCTGTGGATCTTTGAGTACTCTTTTGCTCCAAGAATTCGTGTCAGCGTGGGTTTGGAGACTAGGAAGTAGTTGATGGAGCCGAGTAGTTGGTAGACGACGGAAAACGCTTCTTGTTTCGACTTGACGCTGTTTTTTGTGTCATCCAGAACCATCTGCGTCAGAGCCTCCAGAAACGGTTTCAAATACCAAGTGCGGGCAGTTTCAGCGCGCCGTTTGTTGTCCAGCAGTTCCCTCATAAGAAGCTGGGTTTCGCTACTTCGATTCAACGAGACATTGTAGAAGTGAACAAAAGTTTCTTCGAGTCTTTTGCGGGGTTCGTCAAAGTGTGCCTCCACTTCCTGTATATCCTCCATGAGGCGAGTGGATATTCGTTTTAAAACCTCACCATAGAGTTTTTCTTTGGAGCCAAAGTGATGTAGCAAAGCCTGCTTGGTGAAGGGTAGTGTGTCTACGATCCCTGCAATACTGGTGCCATAAAAACCCCTCTCGGCAAAAGCCTTGGTGGCTGCTTGTAAAAAACGATCTCGGGTATCGGTCACTGAGCGCGTCTCATGGTTATCAGCTTG
>JBCCFQ010000156.1:0-7337 GCA_039029655.1 Pseudomonadota bacterium
CCGAAGTTATGGCTCAAGTTAGAGGTGACTGAGATAAAGGCTCAATATGACTGAATCTAAATCACCTTATAAGCGCATTCTCCTTAAATTGAGTGGAGAGGCTCTTTTGGGCGATATGGATTATGGCATCGATCCCCAAGTGATTCGCCGTATTGCCGGCGAAGTCAAAGAAGTGTTGAGTCTGGACGTCCAGGTTGGTGTGGTTATCGGTGGCGGAAACATCTTTCGTGGTGCCGGTTTGGCAAGAGCAGGGATGGATCGGGTCACGGGTGATCACATGGGGATGCTGGCAACTGTGATGAACTCACTGGCCCTGCAGGATGCGCTTGAGGGATTGGGTGTATTCGCAAGGGTCATGTCTGCGTTGAAGATCAATGAAGTTTGCGAAGACTATATTCGACGTCGAGCAGTTCGGCATCTTGAAAAAGGCAGGGTGACTATCTTTGCCGCGGGTACAGGGAATCCTTTTTTCACCACCGATACCGCAGCAAGTCTGCGAGCCATTGAGATAAATGCCGATGTTCTTTTGAAAGCAACCAAAGTTGACGGTGTATATTCCTCAGACCCGATGGTTGATCAGGACGCAGTACATTATCCTGAACTGACCTTTGACAAAGTACTGTCAGATAAATTGAATGTGATGGATGCGACATCCATCGTAATGTGTCGTGACAATGGCTTGCCCTTAAGGATTTTTAATTTGAATAATCCTGGGGACTTAATGCGAGTTGTGCAGGGTGAGCACGTAGGCACGATTGTAAACAATGGGGCATAGGTATGATTGAAGATATCAAAAAGGACGCCTCCCAACGAATGACGAAAAGCGTTGACGCGTTACGCCAGGAGCTCAAGAAGATGCGGACTGGTCGTGCGCATCCAAGTCTACTTGAGCACTTGACTGTGGAGTATTACGGGTCCGACGTGCCTTTGAATCAGGTTGCCAATGTCAACATCGAAGATGCACGGACATTGACGGTAACGCCTTGGGAAAAAACCATGGTGTCGGTGGTTGAGAAAGCCATAATGAACGCCGATCTTGGTCTGAATCCTGCTACCGCAGGCACCGTCATTCGGGTGCCCTTGCCACCGCTGACCGAGGAACGCCGTAAGGACATGATTCGTCTGGTCAGAGCCGAGGCGGAAAATGCACGGATTGCCATTAGGAATATTCGTCGAGATGCGTTACATCACATTAAAGAGCTTCTCAAGGAAAAAGAGATCTCTGAGGACGAGGATCATCGTGCTCATGACGATGTGCAAAAACTTACGGATAAGTACGTGGCCTCGGTTGATGAGGTGTTGACTGCTAAGGAAGCAGACCTAATGGATTTTTGATAGATCCATGTCACAACCACAGCCGGTCAGTTCAGCCAATAAGCCACGGCATGTGGCAATTATCATGGACGGCAACGGCCGCTGGGCGCAGCACCAATCCTTACCAAGAAGCGCTGGTCATCGCGCCGGTGTCAAGGCGGCAAGACAAATCGTTGAGGCCTGTGGCCGTCGAGAAATTGAAGTCCTGACTTTATTTGCGTTTAGTTCTGAAAATTGGAATAGACCAAAAAAAGAAGTCGGTCTTTTAATGCGTCTATTCGTGGAAGCCCTGCAAAGAGAAGTCGATACCCTCAACAAAAACAACGTTAGGCTTGAGTTTATTGGCGATAGACAATCATTGAGTTCGGCGTTGCAAAAACAAATCATACAGGCCGAGCAAACCACTCGTAGCAATACAGGTTTACATTTGATTATTGCGGTGGCCTATGGGGGTGAGTGGGATATTGTTGAGGCGTCTCGAAGGCTAGCAAGCCGTGCCGTCGCCGGTGAGCTTGATATTAACGACATAGATAAATCGCTTTTTCGACAAGAATTGTCCCTGTCTGGCGTTCCCGATCCGGATCTGTTCATTCGAACCGGCGGCGAGCGCCGTATCAGTAATTTCCTTCTATGGAACCTGGCATATACAGAATTGTATTTTACCGACCATCTTTGGCCGGACTTTGGTGTTGAAGCTTTGGACGAAGCGCTAGATCACTTTGCCACACGCCAACGCCGATTCGGACAGGTACCGGGTGTCAAACCATGCTGATACCGAGGATTCTAACGGCCATAGTGTTGATTGCGTTGATCGTACCTGCGTTACTGTATTTGTCACCCCATCAGCTGGTGTTTGCCATTGCCGGTGTCATGCTGGTGGCTGCGTGGGAGTGGGGTGGTTTTTTTCCAAACAGCAACTTGCAGATACGGCTTGGGTTTGTCGCTCTGGTGGCCGCTGCGTTTGCTTGTGTATTTTTTGTCACCGGTTTCGATGTGACTTTGCCTGCATTATTGTGGCTGGCCATGGCGTGGTGGACTGCTGCTTTTGTCTGGCTGATGTTGCGGCCGGATTTAGTGCCTCGTTGGTCAATTGTGCTAGCGACAATCGCCGTGTGTGTTCCAGCCTGGGCTGCCTTAAGCGCTTTACAACTCCACACCAATCAGGGTCCTCAATGGTTACTGTTCTTGATTCTTCTTGTGGCGTCCGCCGACATAGGTGCTTACTTTGCTGGTCGGATGTTTGGTAAGACCAAATTGGCGCCTCAGGTAAGTCCCGGGAAAACTTGGGAAGGGGTGGCTGGTGGCACCTTGCTTAGCGGCGCGGTGGCTTTCGCGGGTTCTAAGTGGTTTGGCTATGAGCCCTTGCAGTTTACGGTGCTAGGAGTGGTCGCGGTTTGGGTATCCGTGATTGGGGATCTGACCGAGAGTCTATTCAAGCGGCATGTTGGTCTGAAAGACAGCGGCCGCATATTGCCCGGTCACGGTGGAGTCATGGACAGAATAGACAGTCTAACGGCTGGAGCGCCGGTGTTTGTGTTGGGGTTGTATTTCCTAGGTGGACTCAGTTTTTCTAGCACGTGACTGTGCTGAATAAAGTCTGAAGGAACCCACGCAAGTACCTGTGGTCATTGTAAAAAAGAGTAGCAAAGCGGTGCTTTGGGCAGCGCTTGGGGTAAAATAGTCGTGTTATGAGTATTTGGATCATCATTCCGGCGTTCATCGTCACCATTGGTATTTTGGTGTCGGTGCATGAATTTGGACATTTTTGGGTCGCTCGAAAACTGGGTATCAGGGTGCTGCGCTTTTCAATAGGCTTTGGTAAGCCAATTTGGCGCAAAGTCGGTTCCGATGGTGTTGAGTATCTTATTTCCGCCATACCGCTGGGTGGTTATGTGAAGATGCTGGACAGTCGCGACTGTAACGTGACCCCCGAGGAGCATGACCTAGCCTTTAATCACAAACCCATACCGTCCCGTATTGCCGTTTTGGTGGCGGGACCGCTGTTTAACTTCTTTTTTGCGATTTTTGCCTACTGGCTGATGTTCGTCATAGGTGTGCCAGGGTTGAAACCCTATATTGGCAACATCACCGAGGAAACTCCGGCAGCTAGAGCCGGTTTGGAGTCTCAAGACCAAATTGTGCGCGTCGGGGATAGGGACGTGGCAACCTGGGACGGAGCCATCATTGCTCTGCTCGACGAACTCATCGATGACGCAGTTATCCCCATGAGAGTGCTCAAACAGAGTGGTTCGGAGCGGGATACCAGTTTGGTAATAACCGGTGACGTATCTAAACTCACCGAACCCAACGCCCTTTTCTCTGGACTGGGTTTCGACGTATACAGACCGCCCTGGCCCGCTGTGGTGGGTTCCGTGGAGGCCGGACGCGCCGCGGATCGCGCGGGGCTGGCCGCGGGTGACAAGATTGTGAGCGCCGAGGGTGAGGCCATCGATAGTTGGAACCAATGGGTAACCTTTATTAGGGCCCGGGCTAACGAAACCGTGTCTGTAGAAGTCCTTCGGGGCGGTAGCCGCATCCTAAAGAGTATGACCATCGGAGAAACACAGACTCAGGACGGTCAAACCATTGGTTTGATTGGTGCCCGAGTGGAGTACCCAACAGAGACTTTCGAACAATATCGGGCCGTAAGGCGACATGGAATGGTGGATGCGGTGCCGGCTGCGGTGGCTGAGTTATGGAAGATGTCCACTTTGACCGTGAAGATGTTTGGCAAAATGCTGTCCGGCCAAGTGTCGCTAAAAAACATAACGGGACCGGTTCGGATTGCTGAGTTTGCTGGTGTGGCCGCCAGTAGCGGAGCCGCTCGATATCTGAACTTTTTGGCCATTTTGAGCATCAGTCTGGGCATTTTGAACTTGTTGCCAATACCCATGTTGGATGGCGGTCAAGTGGTGTATCAGGTGGTGGAAGGAATCAAAGGAAGTCCGCTATCGCAAAAAGCGGAGCTCTTGGGGCAACAGGTGGGTATTTTGTTATTGCTCACCTTGATGGGATTTGCATTCTATAACGACATAACACATATATTTCTGAGGTAAATCCAAAAGTTGTGAGTACACTGAGCAAACTGTGCCTAGGCCTAGCCGCATTCATCGCCGCTAATGCCTACAGTGCTGATTTTTTGGTTAAGAACATGCGTGTGGAAGGGCTGCGCCGTATTTCCGACGGTACGGTTTTTAACTACTTGCCCATTGATATCGGGGATACCCTTACCGGTCAGCGATCTGGTGAAGCGTTGCGGGCCTTGTATTCCACGGGGCTCTTCGAGGACGTGGAGTTTCGCCAGGCAGACGGTACCTTGATCATCCTGGTAAAAGAACGACCCACCATCAATAAGCTAAATCTCAGCGGCAACAAGCAGATTAAAGAAGACGATCTGAAGGAAGGCTTAAAGGATGCCGGTTTGGCAGAGGGTCGTCAGTTTGATCGCGGCACCTTAGAGGGAGTAGAGCAAGAACTTAATCGTGTTTATTTTGGCAACGGCCGATACGGGGTAAAGATCGAGAGTTCAGTTACTGATTTGCCGAATAATTTGGTGGATATCACCATTGAGATCAAGGAAGGCAAAGTCGCAAAGATTCGACAGATCAATGTTGTTGGCAACGCGGCTTACCCCGATGACGAATTGTTAGATACCTTTGAGTCTGGTGTGGGTGGGCTATTGGCTTTCTACAACAAGAAAGATCAGTACTCTTCCCAAAAAGTGGAAGGGGATCTGGAGTCCCTAACCTCCTATTATATGGACCGTGGGTATGCGGCCTTTGAGGTAGAGTCAACTCAAGTTTCCATTTCGCCGGATAAGAAGGATATTTTCCTCGCCGTCAACATCAACGAAGGCGATATCTATAAGGTTTCCGACATAAAGCTTGCTGGTGACTTCGTCGTGCCGGAAGAGCAGCTGAGAAATTTAGTTCTGCAAAAACCGGGTACCACCTTTTCCCGACGCTTGGTGATACGTAGTGAAGAGTTGATCACGCTTCGATTGGGTAACGACGGTTATGCGTTTGCAGAAATCAATGCCTTTCCTGAGTTTGACGAAGAAAACAAAACTGTTTCGTTAACGTATTTTATTGATCCAAAGCAAAGGGCATACGTTAGAAGGATCAGTTACAACGGCGTGGATGGCACCGATGATGAAGTGTTTCGTCGCGAGATGCGTCAGCTAGAAGGTGCTTGGCTTTCAAACTCGCTGGTGGACAGATCCAAGGCATTGGTGTCTCGGTTGCCGTTTGTCGAAGATGTACAGGTGGAAACCGAGCGAGTTCCCGGCGAAGAACACTTGGTTGACGTCAACTTCGACATTAAACAACGACAATCTGGAACGCTGTCTGCTGGCGTGGGCTTTTCTGATCGCGCAGGCGTGTTGTTGAACGGTGGCTTTACGGAATCCAACTTTTTGGGAACTGGTGATCGTCTTGCCGTCAATTTGAATGCCGGCAGCTTTCAACGAATTTATAGTATTTCCCACACCGATCCGTATTTCACCGAGGATGGTATCAGTCGTCTGGGTACGGTGAGTTATCGGCGTACGGATCAGTTGGTGTCCAACGCATCGTCATTTACCTCTAACAGTATTGGCGCAGTTCTGCAATTTGGTTTTCCACTGTCTGATTTTCAGCGGGTAAGCATGGGCGCTGCCGTGCGGGATACCGAACTTTTGGCGTCAGGCTTCAGTCCTAATGAGTACGTCAACTGGGTGCTAGACAACGGCAATACGTTTTTTCGAGAAGGCCTAAGGGATGCCAATGGCAACCCCACCTTGGTGCCAGCCAGTCAATTTACTACCTATGAGCTATTGCTAGGTTGGAGTCGAGACACACGAAACCGGTCCATTTTCGCGGAGCGTGGCTCCCGAATCAGCTTTAGCGCGGAGTACACCTTACCCGGCAGTGACGTGGAGTATTATGTCGCGCGCGCTTCTTTCGGAAAACTATGGCCAATTTTCGGTAGCAACTGGATTTTCTCGTGGCGAGGCGAGTACGCATTTGGGGATGCCTTGGGGGATACTCTTTACCTGCCGCCAAACAAAAACTTCTTTGCCGGCGGTGCACAATCTGTACGCGGCTATCGCAATAATCGCCTGACACCGCTGGATTCTTTCGGCCGGCCGTACGGTGGTAACTTATTGATTACTAACCAGTTAGAGATTATTGTCCCTACACCAGAAAAGCTTAGGGGTAGTGCTCGAATTTCCATCTTCGCCGATGCGGGGAATGTGTTTTACACCGGGGACCAGGGGCTATTTACCCCTCGGGATGCCAGCGGTGTACCCACGGGGGAGTCGCCATTGTTTGATCCCAACATCTGGGATTTTTCCGTGGACGAGCTAAGATACTCGGTTGGGGTGTCTGCCACTTGGCTGGCGCCCATCGGCGCATTGACGTTTAGCTACGGGGTTCCTCTGAATGCCGTGGAGAACGTGCCTGGAAGGCCAGACGATGATCTCGAGCGTTTCCAGTTTTCCGTCAATTCACCGTTCTAGTTTTTGACTATTGAGGGGTAAGAGTTTTGCTAAAAAAAGGCATCGCAGTATTCATGGTTTTGTGCGCTTTCGGGTTTGGCGCTCAGGCGACGGCTCAAGGTGTCAAGATTGGAGTCGTCAGCATGCCGCGGTTATTGGATCAGTCACCCCAAGCCAAAGATGCCATGCAAGTACTTCAGAGTGAGTTCGAACCACGCCAACGTGCTATCCAAGAACTGACGGTCAAGCTAAAGGGTCTCGAAGATCGCTTGAAGAAAGATGGACCTGTTATGAGCGATGAGGAGCGCCGTAAGTCTGAACGTGACCTAAGGGACCAGCAGCGCGACCTTACGCGACGTCAAAATGAGTTCGTTGAAGATCTCAACGTGGCACGTAGTGAACAATTGGGTAAGCTGAACCGCGATCTATTGATTCAGGTTCAAGAGTACGCAAAATCTGCAGGTTATGACTTGATCGTTGGGGATGGTGTTCTGTACGCCAGCGGAGCCGTGGACATAACCGCGGGTGTGCTGGAGCGGCTTGA
>JBCCFQ010000157.1:0-7329 GCA_039029655.1 Pseudomonadota bacterium
CACTCCGGGTTTGGTAAGAAACCTGATCGCCGGTGCTTGGAAAGGAGGTAAAGATTATCGAGACGACATTGTAGACCCAATGAACGGTGAAGGGTTCTTGAGGGTGCCCAACACGACGGATCACGAACCTTTTATACGGGGTTTGCGCAGCTGTCCTAAGTCAGGTTTGCATAACCCCAAAAAGAACCCCGACCGATACGTCTATCTCGGTCAAGTTTGTGCCAAAGCGGCGGCCCGTCTAGCACAACCCCACGTCGAGGATTACTTTTGTAAGTTAATGCAACGCGTCATGCCTAAGAGTTGGAACCAGTGTCTCGGCGAAGTAGTCGTAACGCGGGTCTTCTTAGAAAACTTCGCCGGCGATGGTGTGCGATTTCTTGCTAGGGGTTTCACTAATCCTGGAGACCATCAAGGACAGGAATCCCATGGCTATCGCTGGCCCTATGGCCCTGTTGCCGTCATCGCTCCCTTCAACTTTCCGTTGGAAATACCTGCACTCCAAGTCATGGGTGCGTTGTTTATGGGTAACCGTCCCCTTGTGAAGGTCGACTCAAAGGTAAGCGTTGTTTTCGAACAATTCATTCGTTTACTGATCGAGTCCGGCTTAGATGCCACAGACCTAGACCTAATACACTGCCCAGGAACAGAGATGGGCAAATTGATTCAAAGCGCCCAAGAAGATGTCCGTTTGGTGCAGTTTACCGGTTCGTCAAACGTGGCAGAAATCATTGCAAAACAAATGAATGGCAAAGTACGACTGGAAGACGCCGGCTTCGACTGGAAAGTCTTAGGACCAGACTACGACGCCTCATGGTTGCACTTCGTCGCATGGCAATCCGATCAAGATGCGTACAACGCCACGGGACAAAAGTGTTCGGCTCAAAGTATTTTATTTGCTCATGAGAACTGGAGCAGTCACTTATTTCCAATTTTGGAAGAGTTAGCCAATCGACGGAGCCTAGATGACCTCACGCTGGGACCGGTGTTGACCTGGACCAACCAACAAATCAAAGATCACATTGATGCCATCACGGCACTACCCGGCACCTCAGTGTTGTTTGGTGGTAAGCCACTAAAGGATCACACTATTCCTGATTGTTATGGGGCCTACGAAGCGACCGCGGTACTGGTTCCCTTAGAAATGTTTGTCGAGAACTTTGATCTGATAACACGAGAGTTATTCGGTCCGTTCCAAGTGGTGGTGGAATATGCTGACAGCGAACTAAACCAGGTGCTGGAGCTATTAGAGAGAATGTCTCATCACCTGACCGCAGCCGTGGTCAGCAACGACGTTGAGTTCCGCAACGCCGTGCTTGCAGCCACCGTTAACGGAACCACTTATTGTGGTATGAAGGCTCGCACAACCGGGGCCCCACAAAATCATTGGTTTGGCCCCTCGGGTGACCCAAGAGGTGCCGGAATCGGAACACCGGAAGCCATTCGGATAACTTGGAGCGCTCATCGTGAAATCATTTTGGACGAAGGACCTTTAGCTGATGGGTGGGTTATTCCACCTGTAAGCTAATCTATCAACACCGATGGAACTTTTAGGTAAGAATTATGCTGGTCTACTATAGAGAATTAACCGTCAATTGGGGCGACTCCGACCCGTTTGGCTTAGTTTACTTTCCCCACATGATGTCATGGTTCAACGATGCCGAGCACGAGTTTTTTATGCAAGCGGGTTACCCAGTCAACAAGATGATCACCGAAGACCGTACAGCTTTCGTGATGGGTCGTATCAATTTTGAATTTGTGGGCCCCGCCGCCTACGGTGACCGAATTGTGTCCCGACTTGCTGTTAAATCCATCACCGAATCTACTTTGACTTGGGCCTGCACCGCAAAGCACCGTGACTCCAACGCCTTGATCACCGAGGGTACAGCCACCCGGGTATATGCAAAGATCATGGGCGATGGAAATCTCAAAGCTCAGCCCATTCCTGATAAAATCCGTAAATTGCTTGGCGAGGAATAAGCCACGGACGAGGAACGCATGAACACATCAGGGAAAGACCAAATTTTTGCGGCACCCGCGGAGGCACCCAGAAAGTTCGCCTTTGATGAGCGAGTTGTGGCTGTGTTCCCCGATATGATCAAGAGATCGGTACCAGGATACGACAGTGTTATCCAGCTAAGCGGCCAACTTGCAGCTCGATTCGCCCGACCCAATTCCAACGTATATGACCTAGGCTGTTCTTTAGGCGCGACGAGTATCGCCATGGCTAGCTCAATAACCAGTCCCGGTTGCACAGTTGTAGCCGTCGATAACTCTCAAGCGATGATCGCCGGGCTTAAGACAAAATTGGGCCAGGTCAACTGCACTACCCCGATTCGACCGGTGTACGGTGACGTTCAAGGTGTCTCTGTGGACACTGCCTCAGTGGCGGCATTAAATTACACTTTGCAATTTATACCACCCAATGACCGTGCCGGGGTTTTAGATAGAATTTACCGAGGGATGCTTCCAAAGGGTGTTCTGATTTTGTCAGAAAAAATTGCCTTCCAGAATCCGGAGATTAACCAACACTTTATTGATCTTTATCACGACTTCAAACGCGCCAATGGCTATAGTGATCTAGAGATCAGTCAAAAACGGGATGCTTTGGAAGAGGTCTTGATTCCGGAGACGCTGGAAACTCAACAGTCACGACTGCGAGACGTTGGCTTTTCCCGCACAGAGGTGTGGTTTCAATGCTTTAACTTTGTCTCAATTTTGGCCTTTAAGTAAATCATGCGATACACCGACCTCCACGCCAGGCTACTAAAATCCCCTCTTGCGCAGTGGGCAGACGTCTTAGTTGCTAGCGCCGAATCCAGTCAGGTCTGGGGCGGACACGGAGACTTATCCCAATGGCAAAAAGCTTTAGATATGCTGCCGCCTATGGCGCCAGGTACGCCAACGGTAAGAGATGGCGCAATTTGCATAGAACCTAACGAAGGTTGCAGTGAGATCGCTAAGGAGCAATTGGCCTATGCCTTAAAGCAAATGCACCCATGGAGAAAGGGCCCCTGGCGAATTTATGGTGTCGATATTGATACAGAATGGCGATCGGACTTTAAGTGGAATCGTCTGGATGGCGCCATACAACCTCTAAAAGGCCGAACGGTGTTGGACGTTGGCTGCGGCAATGGTTATCACTGCTGGCGCATGACCAGTCAAGACGCTGACCTTGTTTTAGGGATAGATCCTACATTGGTTTACGTGTTGCAATACTTCGCAATAAGGCGATTCATAAAAGAACCGAAAGCGTGGGTTTTACCCATACGTATGGAGCACATGCCAAAACGCATCAGACGATTTGACACGGTTTTCTCTATGGGTGTGCTATATCACCGACGGTCACCCATCGACCACTTGCTCGAACTTTGGGGTGCGTTGCGTAGCGGTGGCCAGCTGGTGTTGGAAACACTGGTATTAGATGAACCAGGTGACCGAGTGTTGGTTCCTGAGAAACGCTACGCCAGAATGAAAAACGTTTGGTTTCTTCCCACCCTCTCTTCCCTGTTCGCTTGGCTTAAGAAAACCCACTTCACTGATCTGAAAATCGTAGACGTCACGACGACAACAACACAGGAGCAAAGAGCCACCGAGTGGATGACGTTTGAGTCGCTGGATCAGGCATTGGATCCTGATGATCCGAGCAAAACCATCGAAGGCTACCCGGCACCCACACGGGCCATTGTTACCGCAACAGCTACCTGAATCGCGCGTCAAACGGCCCCATAGCCTCGCTCACAATCAATGACCGGAGATGGCGGCACCACTTGTTTGCAGGCGTGAGCCCCGCAGCGCCGACACCGAGGCTTGAGCTTAGCAATCTGCACGTCGCCCTTGCCGCAACTAATCAGCCGCAAAAGACTAATTTCGGCCCGCCGCTCACAATATCGGCAATAGGCCATAAGTCGATGTTGATGACGTAAAAATGCCTGTGGGGTATCGATTCTTACTTCCATGGCGCCCGGAATTTCATATGACGTAACTCGCAATCGAACTATTCTGTTGACACCACCCTTTGGTGATGCCATTTTTTAATCTATGAACAACCCAGCCTACGCTAGCAAGCTTCCCAATGTTGGGACAACCATTTTCACCGTGATGTCTCAGTTGGCGCAACAACATGGCGCCCTAAACTTATCACAGGGTTTTCCCGACTTTGATCCACCGCAAGCTCTAATGGACCGAGTCACCCATCATTTGAAATCAGGACACAACCAGTACGCGCCTATGACGGGGCTGCCGGAGCTCCGACAACAAATTGCCGTTAAGATTCATCGGCTTTATGGCAACGAACTGGATGCTGACTCCGAGATCACCGTGACCTCTGGCGCAACTGAAGCATTGTTCAGTGCCATCCAAACTGTGGTGACATCTGGCGATGAAGTGATTGTTTTCGACCCTGCCTATGATTCTTACGAGCCAGCTGTAACCCTGGCCGGAGGTCGAACCATACATATTCCATTGACGACCCCAGACTTCCGAATTGACTGGGATCGACTTGGCAAAGCAATAACCTCAAAAACACGTTTGGTGATCATCAATTCACCGCACAATCCGACGGGCGCTGTCTTAGATGCCGCGGATCTGGATAGACTGGCTGAGGTATTGAGTCGCACCGATGCCATGCTCTTATCTGACGAAGTCTATGAACACATTGTTTTCGATCAGGCCAAACATCACAGTGTGTTAACTCATAGTGACCTTTGGCGCCGAAGTTTTGTCGTATCCTCATTTGGAAAAACCTATCACGCAACGGGCTGGAAAATCGGTTATTGCGTTGCCCCAAAACAGTTGTCGTCAGAGTTCAGAAAGGTTCATCAGTACAATACGTTTGCCGTAGCGACACCACTTCAATACGCATTGGCCGACTTTATGTCGGAGAACGAAGAACACCACCTTGAGTTACCAGACTTTTATCAAGCTAAGAGAGACTTGTTTTGCCATCTGGTGGAACCATCTAGATTCTCTTTCGTTCCCACTCGCGGCACGTACTTTCAACTCTTGGACTACAGCGCGATCACCGACGAGACAGATACCGATTTTGCCAACCGGCTCACCAAAGAAATCGGTGTCGCTGCTATACCGATTTCCGTGTTTTGCCAAGAACCTATTGAGGCGAAACTGCTGCGGTTTTGCTTTGCAAAAGACGATGACACTCTTAAGAAAGGCGCTGAGATCCTATGTCAGATTTAAACGTTGCCATTATTCAGTCAGAGCTGCACTGGCACGACCCTCAAGCGAATCGCGATGCTTTCGATCAACGACTTACGAAAGTGGACAGCAGTGTTGACCTAGTTGTATTACCGGAAATGTTCACCACCGGTTTCACTATGGAGCCCCAGGCCTGTGCTGAGGTCATGGATGGCCCCACTTTCGACTGGATGGCGAGCCACGCAAGAAAACTTGACGCCTGCTTATGCGGCAGCCTGGTCATCTCAGACAGCAATCACTATTTTAATCGCTTGATCTGGATGCGACCGGATGGCAGCTATGGTTGTTACGACAAACGACATTTGTTTCGCATGGCCAATGAACACCATCACTACAGCGCAGGAGAATCCATAGAAGTTTTTCAGCACAAAGGATGGAACGTGTGCCCCTTAGTCTGCTATGACCTGCGATTTCCGGTTTGGTCAAGAAATCGACAAAACTACGACCTATGTATTTTTGTCGCTAACTGGCCAGCGCCGCGTGTGAACGCTTGGGACACCTTGTTGCGAGCACGAGCCATAGAAAACTCCACCTATGTCATAGGGGTCAACAGAATTGGGCGAGATAACAATGGCAAAGACTACGTAGGTCACAGCGCCATTATTGATTTTTTCGGAAAACCCATGGTTGATGCAAAAAGCGACCCCATAGTGGCTGGCGCAACCCTTGAATTAGACAAGCTGAATCAATTCAGAGAAAAATTCCCAGTCCACCTTGATGCGGACGAATTTCATATTGCTTGATTTTCTTCAATACGCTGCTGCATCCAGTCTCTCATCTCCATAAACACCTCTTCACGGTTAAGCTCGTTAAAGTTCTCGTGATAGTTATCCGGATAAGACAACACTGAAAGGTGCTGATCTGGGATTAGTGTCGAAAGCCGCGTGGTGCTCTCGGTATTCGCAAGGCGATCATCTCCAGGCTTAATCAACAAGAGTGGATCCTTCCAGTCGCCCATGCGCCTGGAGACAAATCGCTGGGCTTTTAGAAGCTCATGGCCAAAACGTGCACTGACCTCCCTGGCTCGAACATCCTCTGCTTCATCTTGCCGATGACGGGCTGTGATGGTTTCGTCGTGGGTCAAATAATCCACAAAGTCCTCAATAGGAATATCTCGAGTGGGGGCCATTCTTGCAACCACACCAGACAGCAGGCGCAAATGCCAAGGAACAGCGATTGCGCTGTCCCAATAGGGTGACGAGAAAACAAAGCCACAAAACGGGTCGTTTTTTGGCAGAGTACCAGACAGTGCAAGTTGGCTTAAGATTAATGCTCCCATGGAATGGCCTACCAAAAACCAAGGCCGATTCGGATACTCGGTTGCAACATATTTAATCATTGCCCGTACGTCGGCAGCGAAATCCGCGAAGCTCTCGATGATCACCCTACGCTGCCCTTGGTGCCCAGTCAGTTCAATACTCACGGTCGTATAGTCATAGGCTCTAAAACTAACGCCCATCGTTACATAGTCACCAGCGTGGGCCATGCCGCCGTGAACACACAGCAACAGTGGACCGGGATTACGCGAACCCCAGATATGTAGGTTGCGCATGGCCCCGTCTGATAGCGACGTAGACGCAACTAGATCTTCAGAATATTTCATAAAACTCGAGTTCGCCCCAAGTCCTTAGGCAAAATCTCACTCCCCCTAAGTGTGTAGCAACTGAACGCGCAAGTTGATATGAAACTCACACCACCAGCAACACGGTCTGTACTTTTTTACAATTATATTTACGAATCTGCGCACAAGTGCGCAACACTAGAATATATATTTATCATGGAGTTGTATCAGCAAATTCCAGACTATGTTAACTCAACATAACAGATCAAGAACAAACCCATCGGAGTATTCAGTTAGAATCCTGCTCATCTGGCGACTGATTGTAACCACAGGCGATGTATTTAGAGCATTTCGGACTCAAAGAAGCTCCTTTTAAATTAACCCCGGATGCCCGCTTCATCTTTCTGGGTCGAACCCACAGGCTAGCTCAGCTTATGCTGGATCATGTGTGGAGTGAGGATCCTTTTGTGATTGTCACCGGGGAAATCGGTTGCGGCAAAACCATGCTCATCGAAAACCTCCTGGCCGGTTTGGATGATTCCGTACGTGTCGCAAGA
>JBCCFQ010000158.1:0-7324 GCA_039029655.1 Pseudomonadota bacterium
CACGCGGCGCATACCGTCGATTTATTCCAGTATCAGACCGGAGAGAAAATCGTTCACGTGAATGGCGTGGAAGGTCCCCATCATCCTAAGCTCGGCATTGCTATGGATATGTCTATTCAAATGAAAACGGAGAGCGGCAAGCTATGTACCTTGTCTCTTTCATTTAATAACGATGGGCCGCTAGGGACTTTTTTCCGCTACATATGTGACAACGGTACCTATATTGCACGCTATGATGATTTGGTCGATGGTCACGAGAAGCCTATAGATGTTTCCAACGTCGCCGTTTCCATGAATGGGATTGAGTTACAAGATCGCGAGTTTTTTGCAGCCATTCAAGAAGGCCGGGAACCGAACTCTTCCGTTGGTCAAGTGTTAGATTGCTATCGTGTACTGGATGAAGTGGAGCGGCAGTTTTAAAAGATGATAGCGAATAGAAGACTAGGGCAGTGGACTGTGCCAGCCGTGGGTTTGGGCTGTATGAATCTTTCTCACGCCTATGGTGTACCCCCATCCCCTGAGCAGGGTCGAGTCGTACTCGAAAAAGCATTGGACCTGGGCATCACCCACTTTGACAGCGCTGCCCTATATGGGTTTGGTCGCAATGAAGAACTGGTCGGTCCTTTTCTGAAACCTTACCGTGACGATATTGTGCTGGTTAGCAAGTGTGGGATGCGCGGAGAGAATGGGGTCCGGACCATTGATGGCCGGCCGGAGAAACTACAGGAGGATATCGAGAACTCCCTAAGACGGCTGCAAACCGATGTTATCGATTTGTACTATCTACATCGCTATGACATCGGCACACCGGTGCCAGTAGAAGACAGCATCGGAGCCATGAGTCGTTTCGTTGAGGAAGGTAAGGTGCGAGCTTTGGGTTTGTCGGAAGTATCTGCGTCAACATTGCGTAAAGCCCATTCGGTGCACCCTATTGCCGCAGTTCAGTCTGAGTATTCATTGTGGAGTCGGAATGCAGAAATTTCCATACTGAGTGCTTGTGAAGAGTTGGATGTTGCCTTTGTGGCGTTTTCCCCGGTCGCGAGAGGTTTTTTGACATCCCAAGAGATCGATCCTAACGCATTCGCTGAAAAAGACATCCGCAGAAATATGCCTCGTTTCCAGGAGCCGCACTTTTCTGAAAACCAGAAGCTACTGTCAGACTATCGAGCCATCGCAAGAGATGCAGACTGTACTCCTGCCCAGTTGTCGCTGGCCTGGGTGTTGCAACGAGGCGATCATGTTCACGCGATTCCCGGAACAACCTCGGCTGATCATTTAGAAGAAAATTTCGCCGCACTGGACGTTACTTTGTCTGTAGAGACTGTCGATCGAGTGGAGGCTCTAGTGAATCGGCATACGGTGAGTGGCCCTAGATACCCTGCGGGCACCCAAGCTGAAATCGATACCGAACAATTTGCTTAAGTTTTGTTGTTGTCCCGAAGGCCTAACTTGTGTCAAAAAAGCCCCAACCTCGAACGCTTGCGGTTCTAGCTAAGCGCCAGATTTCTCCTCATATGCGTCGGATTACTTTGGGTGGGCCGGAACTCCAAGGTTTTCCCAGCGATCAAGACAGTGCTTACGTAAAATTGCGTTTTGCTGATAAAGACAATTCGTCGGTCACGGTGATGAGGACCTATACCGTGCGATACTTTCGAGAAGAAGCCCGGGAATTGGATGTTGACTTCGTATTACATGACGTTTCTGGTCCCGCCGCAGATTGGGCTCGCGCCTGCCAGGTAGGAGATTCCATCACCATCGCTGGTCCAGGACCAAAGAAACTCGTGGATTTTTCAGCCGATTGGTTTCTGTTGGTGGGAGATATGAGTGCCTTGCCGGCCATTAGTGCCAATCTGGAAGCCATGCCTTCAACGGCCAAGGGTTTTGCCCTGCTAGAAGTTATCGATCAAAGTGATCAACAGGATTTGGTCAAGCCTGATGACATAGATATCAAATGGATCGTCAATCCCCACCCAGATGAAAAGAACTCGTTTTTGTTGGATACCGTAAAGTCTCTTGAATGGCCGGAAGGTAAGCCTTCTGTGTGGGTAGCCGGGGAGTTCAGTCAGTCGCTGTCCATACGTTCCTATCTCAAATCAGAACGTGGAGTCACTCGGACAGAGATGTATTGCAGCAGTTATTGGCAGATTGGCAAGTCGGAAGATGGGCATCGGGTCAGCAAGCAAGGTGTTTCTGAAAAACTAGGCTGAAGCGCGAAAACCCAAAAGCAAGTACAATTGTGGGCAAAAACACAATACCCCTTGTCCATGAAAACGCTCAGTAATCAAAACCTCGAAGATATTCTTTATGGTGCCGCTATTCTTGGGACCGGTGGCGGTGGCGAGTTGGAAGAGGGTTTTGGGCTAATTAACGATGCTCTGTCCAAAGGCAAAACCTTTAACTTAGTAACCTTGGATGAAGCACCTCAAGACGCTTTAGTATGTACACCGTACATGTTAGGTGCCATCTCACCGTTAACCGCCGAGGAAGAAAAGCCCTACAACAGGTTGCCAAGAATTGAAGAGGCATCGATATTACTGGCCTATCGTCGTTTTCAAGAGTATTTGGGGCGTGAGTTTTACGGCACCATCTCATGCGAACTCGGTGGCTCCAACACGGCAGTGTCGTTCTATGCTGCCGCAATGAATGATCACTACATCATCGATGCAGATCCCGCTGGGCGTGCTGTCCCCGAGATCACCCATTCCACCTACTATATCAATGGATTACCTGCAGCCCCCATTGTGATGGCCAATGAGTTTGGTGAATGCGTTGTTGCAGAAAAGGTGCTGGACGACATGCGAGCAGAAGCAGTGGTGCGTTCTTTTGCCATGGTGAGCCGCAATGACTTAGCGGTTATCGATCATGCTCTTGAAGTTAAGGAAATCAAGCATGCGGTGATTCCTGGCACGATCTCAATGGCCATGAACATGGGCCGTGTATGGCGGGAGGCGAAGCATGCCAATGACGACGTAGCACAGCGTGTGGCCGAAGCGGGTAACGGCTTTGTGGCTTTTCGAGGCACTGTCGAGGACAGTGATTGGAGAACCGAATTGGGTTTCACTCTAGGTAATATTCATATAGCCGGAACCGGCGATTTCGAACCCCATCGCTATCGAATATATCTAAAAAACGAAAACATGGTGGGATGGTTGAACGATGAGTTGCAGGTCACGATCCCTGACTTAATTTGTTTGCTGGATACACAGACGGGAGAACCGGTCACTAATCCAAACTATCACAGGGGTCAGGGGGTTGCCGTGGTGGTGCTGCCAGCACCCGTTGAATTTACCGGTGAGAAAGGGTTATCCGTATTTGGGCCAAGTTATGTAGGGCTCGATACGCCCTATAAGCCCGCCACTCCGGGCTAGTTTAGTGGCTTTAAAGGATGTTGTTTTTCTTTAACCTCTATTTGATCCAACACCGCTTTTGCTCGGTTGGTTGATTCACCGCCGCCATGGGTCAAGGTGGATACCAAATTAGCGGCTTTTCTCGCATCGTCTATTTGGCCTGCGCCGAGATAGGCTTCTGCGAGCCGTGCTCGGATGATGTGATGCCCGGGCGATAAGTAATCAGCTTCTCTTAACAGCTCTAGGGCTTTTTCGTAGCGAACGCCTTGCTGTAGAAAAGTGTCGGCATACTGTACATAGGTTTCCGGGATGGTCTTGTCTAACTTCCATGCTTTTACGTAGTGTGCCTGGGCCAACTTGAAAAATTCTGCTTTGTTTTGTTGGTGGTCCGTGTTTTTGGCCTGACTCAGCCAATAGTTGGCCATATCAAGATGTCGGTAGGGGTTGTTTGGCGTTAGTGCCAAGGCTTCCAGAAAATACGCTTTCGCCTGATCAGTGTGTTCGTTGCCCATCAGTGCACCACCCATCCCGGCTAGGCCTTCCCCATGGGTTGCTTCGTCTTCAGTTGCGAGTTCGTAATACATTTTGGCGTCGTCGTATGACTCAGCCAACAACGCGATCTGTCCAAGTTCTAGTGCTGCTTTGTGACGGGGAAGTGTTGAAGCGTCAAGTGTCACGTCCGGCAGCAACCTGTCCAACTCAATCTTTATGTATTTAAAGCGGCCTTTGCCCAAGTAATGCTTTACCTTTTTGTTCAGGGCGATATGGGTCAGGCCAAACGCTCCCTCAAACGCCGTCAATTCCGACTCACCGGATTCTATACGCTTGATATAGTCGAACATGGATTCGCGAAAAGGATAGCGTTTGCTACGGCGATTTTGCAGGTAATGAACAACCGCCCAAGATTGAGCGTAAAACATGGCATTTTGCATGGTATTCCATTCATGGCTAAGCCTATCTGCCTGTAGCAACCGTTCCATGGAGATCCAAATACCCCAACGCAACGCAGGTGTCGTGTCCTCTTGGCCAAGACCGATACGAATCTCATCAAAAACGATGTTGGCGGCACCTAAGTATTCGGCAAAGCCTTCTCGGTACCACATTGGATATCCGAGAGAACTATGATTGCGCATCATATAATGCACATACTCATGTAGCAGTGTACGAGTATCGCTGAATTTGGTGCCTCGCATGACAACGAGATCATCTCTTAAGCCCGATAGAAAAAAGCCAGCGATATTTGGATTCATTCCGAGTTTGGTGAGACTTCTCGAATCTTTCAAAACGATGATGTTCAACGGTTCATCGGTCTCAAGATTGCGTGCATTTGTGATCAAAGAGACGGCAGCTCGAAAGGCTTCTAGGTTGTAGGCCAGTTTCTTGACGTCTTCCACAGAGCCGTTGGAGCGGAACACAAAGTTGGGTGAAGTGACCTCAATCCAGGGGTCATCGGCCATGGTTTTGGCACCTGAGATAGGACTTGCCAACAACAGTATGGCTATTTTGAGGAGAGTGAAGCGGTGATACGGAAAGATCCTTGTCAGCATTGCCCTTCCTGGATATGGCTTTCACTTAAAATACTAGCTCATTTGTTCCACGCCACCACGTGAACCAGTTCCCAACTGGGCATAATGGGTGGGTCAATTCGGCGTTATGTCACTGCCACTTAACGTTTTTTCTGATCTTTTTGGGACATCACCGCCGTGGCCGCCGTCAACGCGAACGCATGTTGCCGTGCTCATCACTCTATCCACCGCAAACCCCCGATTTCCTTGCAACCAAGCTGGTCTAATCTGCGTCTAATAGACATACAACACGAAACTGTCGGAGAGTTTATGTCGTTGATCCGTATTTCCGCGGACAACCCGGCCGCGCTGTTTGCGGCGGCGGTCTTGCTGCTGGTACTTGGCGTCGCCGGTGTTATGTCCCTGCCAATACAGATGTTGCCCAACCTTGAATACCCCGAGATCAACGTCAACACGTCCTGGCGCAACGCGGCTCCACAAGAAGTGGAAGCGAACATCGTTGAGCCACAGGAGATCGTGTTACGTCAGGTGCCCGGGGTTACTACGTTGTCCAGTAATGTTCGAGCGGGCAATGGCAATATCAATTTGACCTTTGATGTGGGCACTGACCTGCAACAGGCCATGCTCGATGTACTCAATGCGCTAAATCGGGCGGAGGAATCACCTCCCGACGCCGATGAACCCACCATCCAAGTGGGTGGTTGGGATTTTCCGGTGGCTACGCTGCTTGTTCATCCTGAGGTTGCCACCCCTGGCACCGACGTCACACAGTTCCAAAACATCATAGAAACCCACGTGGAACCGGCGTTGTTGGCAATCGACGGCGTTCAACGCGTGGATCTTAGAAGTCAACGGGACAGCCTAGCGTTGATTAACTTCGATCCTTATCGTGCTGCGGCGCTGGGTGTCCAAGTGTCGGACATCGCGAACGTTGTCACGCGGGCCGTTAACACCACGGGCGGACTGGCAAGCGTCGGTCGCCGGCAGTACACGGTTCGTTACCTGGGTGGGTTTGACCTCACGGAATTGGGTGAGTTGATCGTCGCACGACCAAACAATCAACCTGTGCGTCTTCGTGAAGTGGCAGATATCTCAACTGAGCTCTATCCCCGAAGCGGTTTCATGTATCGGACGGGCTTTCCCGCATACTACATTGCGGTTCAGGGCAAATACGGTGCCAACACCGTGACCATCCTAGACGACATCAATCAAACCATTGCTGAGCTGAATGCCGGTCCGCTGGGTGCTGAAAAACTGCAAATGGTCTTAAGCTTTGATGCATCGGTTCATATTCGTCGTGCCATCGCGCTGGTAAATGGCAACCTTGTGCTTGGTGTGTTTCTGGCCCTCGGTGTGCTTTGGTGGTTCTTACGTGGTTGGCGTGCGACTCTCATGATTGCGACAACGATTCCGTTTTCGCTGTTGTCGTCGTTACTGATGCTCAGTCTGTTGGGTCGTAGCTTGAATGTGGTTTCCCTTGCCGGACTCGCATTTGCCGTGGGTCTTGTCCTGGACGCTGCCATTATTGTTCAGGAAAATATCGTGCGGTTACGCCAGGGTGGGATGTCGGCGGGACAGGCCGCACGCCAAGGGCCGAGCCAGGTGGTGGGTGCGTTGTTTGCGTCTACCATCACCAGTATAGCGATCTTTTTGCCTATCCTTTTTATGCAAGGTCTGGAGGGTCAGCTATTCGCTGACCTTGCATTGACAATTTCCGTGGCGGTTACTACTTCACTCATCGCTGCCATCACCGTATTGCCCGTTGTCAGCAACCATTTCTGCAACGGAAAAGTCACGGCTGATCGATTCGCTAAGTTTTGGGACCAACTCGCTGAGCGGATCATTCAACTTACCCGATCGGCTAAGTTGCGTCGCCGTTGGATTGCAACGTTGTTGTTGGTGCCTGCTCTGCTCACCTGGCTGCTTGCGCCGAAACTCGATTTTCTACCCCAAGCGGATTCCGACGGTGTACAGGTATTTTTCAGTATGCCCGAAGGTATTCCCCTTTCGACCATTGAGAATGAACTGATTCTGCAGGTCATTGATCGGTTGCAACCCCACGTAGATGGGGAAGCATCACCCGGTATTCGCGGGTACAACTTGTACTCGTGGGGGTCTAACGCCACCGGGATCTATATCTATCCCAGCGATCCGGTGGAAGCACCCGAACTCATGGATAAATTGCGGG
This sequence comes from Pseudomonadota bacterium, assembly GCA_039029655.1. Lineage (GTDB taxonomy): Bacteria > Pseudomonadota > Gammaproteobacteria > Steroidobacterales > JBCCFQ01 > JBCCFQ01. The sequence continues at coordinate 7,062 of JBCCFQ010000158.1, forward strand.
ATGAGATTCTTGTTGGCCTTCCGGGGGCAAAGCCTTTCATCTCTCGGGCCTCGTTACTCAACATTGGCATTTCCGGTGGCCGCAACATCGACATTGATTTGCAGGGGCCGGAACTCACCGCATTAATGGCCGCAGCCAAGGCAGGACAAGATGCGATGAACGAGCGTTTTGAGGACTGGTCCGTGAGGGCCTTGCCTGGCGTCAGCCTATCCAAACCGGAATTGCAATTGGTCCCTGATGACTTACGCATTACCCAAGCCGGG
>JBCCFQ010000159.1:0-7292 GCA_039029655.1 Pseudomonadota bacterium
AATTCACATCCATCTCAAGGCGCGCCACATCGGTGCCATACCTCGAACTGATGCTGTGACTACGATGCACCTCGGCGGTGTTAACCACGATATCTACACGACCACCAATTTCCCCCGCAAGCTCCTTAACACTTTTTGCATCGGTAACATCCAGAGGCTGCAAAGAAACACCGTCTAGGCTTTTTAACTCATCAAAGCCTGGAGTATTTTTCCAAGGCTCCGCATGGCCAACCCAAACCAGACTGGCACCCGCATCTAGCATCGCCCGAACCATGGCCTGACCTACGGGGGTTTTACCATCTGTAACCAAAACCCGACGCAACTTTGGATCACAACTAAACTCTCGCATCATCTTTTCATCCCACATATTGGGTGTATCTTTTTCCGGTAGCGCAACTAAGATTCCCTGTCCCGCGCGATCCAGTTGGGCCTTGATTCTCACAGCCCCTGAATCACCACACTCACTATGAACGTGAACCACAGCAACGGGACCTTCCGCTAGCTGCACCAACCCCAGTCTCCAAGGTAGCCGCTCTCTGAAAAACAAATCATTACTGTGTTGCAAGGTGGTGTGAGATAGCAGCACGCCATGGCCGGACTGAGGTTTCCAAACCAGGTCATCCGAGAGACATGCACAACACAGTTCCCGTGGGGGGTATTGCGTAGTCCCACATTGCTCGCACACCTGTAACTCAAACTTTCCCACGGCGGCGCCTGCGGTAAAACGCAACGCCACGCGACTACGACCCCAAGGTGGCAGGTTCGGCGAACGAGTCTTGAGAATGGGGTTTTTACGCTTTCCCGGCTTCAACGGCGCAGTCATGATTCACCCCGGGTCAATATGGCGGCCCCGCTGCAAAGCCCACGATCGTAGTTGATCATGCCAAAGCCACTGACTAAGGCGTGGTTCGGGTCCTCGACCACACCGCCAATGGATTGGCCGGTTAGCTGACGCACGGCTTCTACCAGCCCCAAATAACCGCCGGCGGCACCGGCCTGACCCACCGACAATTGACCACCGGAAGTGTTGATGGGAAAGTCACCTTGAACGGTGGTATCCCTATCCTTTAAGAACCCCGCGGCTTCCCCTTTTTCACAAAACCCAAGATCCTCCAGTTGCATAAAGGAAATCACAGGATAGTCATCGTAGGTTTGAAAAAAGTTGATATCGTTACTGGTTAAATCCGCCTGGGCATAAAGTTCATCGGAGTCTAACGCCCACCCGCCCCGTAGCTGGACAGGATCATCGGGAAAAGCGTTGTGCCTCTCTATAGTGGACGAGACTGTGGCGTAGGCCAATCCTAAGTCCTTAGCCCTTTGCTTACTCATGACCAAAAAACCCTCACCACCAGCACAGGGCATGACACAGTCAAACAAATGAATAGGCTCAGCGATGGCCCGTGCATTCAGGTATTGATCCAGCGTCAGCTCTTTTCTCAACAAGGCGTAGGGGAACTGCTGGGCATTTTTGCGTTGGGCCACACACAACTCGCCAAAGTCTTCCCGTGTGGCGCCAAAACGATTCATATAGTGTTCGGTTAAAAAGGCAAAGCTGGCGTTGGGACCACCAGAGCCATAGGGATATACGGCATCTCGAGCAAACTGGCTGAAGGAAGACAATGTCTTACGAAAAGAATCCACATGATTGGTATCACCCGACAAACAGGCCACGACATTTGCATCGCCACACTGCACGGCCCTTGCGGCCCGACGCAGAGCCACCACACCGCTGGCACCCCCCATAGGAATGTGATCCAACCATCGGGGAGACAACGACCAGTGTTGCATCAGCCCCACCGCTGTATCAGGCATCAGCGTAAAACTGGACACACAACACCCATCCACTTCACTCTTGTCTAGACCGGATACATCCAGTAGGTCTTTAAGAACCAATCCCAAATACTTGTGGGCCGTGGCAGTCGAATAACGTGTGTACGGGACCGTCACGGGCACCGTGACGGCAATATCTTCATAAGAATGCCTGGCGCGCCGTGGGACCGGCTTAGCCTTTTTCTTAAGCTTTCTTAAGTCTTGCGCGTCACCGGAGCCCAACCTGGCCGTCGCCAGCTCCTTCAAGCCTTTGCGTTGTATCTTTTCGGTCGCAGTAAGCGGCAACTCATCACAAAAAGTTACGTAGCCGGGTGCTTTGTAGTACGCCAAACGTTTTAGGCAGTAGTGCACGAGTTTTTGCGCAGTCTGTATTGGATTTTGAGTCGCTTCATCCAAAATGATGCAAGCCATAACCTCGTCACCGCGAATCTCATCGGGAACTGCAGCCACACCCGCATTCACCACATCAGGATGACGCAACAGCACGGCCTCAACTTCTACGGCCGCAATATTCTCGCCGCTGCGGCGAATGACGTTTTTCTTTCGATCAACAAAAAACATATGCCCGGAATCTTCCTGGCGAACGATGTCACCGGTATGAAAGAAACCGTCCTGCCACGCTTCTAATGTCGCGGCATCATTTTTTAAGTAGCCCGAGTAAAATCCGAAAGCCGGATTCTCTCCCTTTTGACGCACCAACAGCTCACCTTCTTGGCCATGCTCTACGTCGACGCCCTTGTCATCAACGATTCGAATCTCTAGATAGTCTGGAGGGATACCAAAACAGGCCTTTCCCGGGTAACGAGGTTCACTCACCGCCATAATGGCACCACCTACCCCAGTTTCAGTCATAGCCCAACCTTCCACTAAAGGAAACCCAAAGCGTTTTTCAAACGGTTCGTGATGGGCGGCACCTGCACCCGCACCAAAACCAAAGCGGATGTTGTGATCCTGTTCCCCAGCCCCCTCTGGCTGAGACATAAGAATTGCGGGCATAACCCCGAGATAATGAATGATCGTGGCATCCGCTTCACGCACGCTTTGCCACCAGGTACTGGGGTGAAAACGATCTAGAGGCACGATACAACCACCGGACATCAACATCCCCATGGTGGACGAGGACATGGCGTTCATGTGGTACATAGGTAGCGGAGTAACCAGACGATCCTTGCCAGCCTTAAGCTCGCAATAACCGCCTAACTCTCGGTACCAAATACCGTTCCACAAAAAGTACTCGTTACTTAAGATGCAACCCTTGGGTCGACCCGTGGTTCCCGAGGTGTATAACAAAGCACATTCACTGTGGGGACCGATGTTCTCCCTTGGATACGGGGCTTTGTCAAAAGACGGTAATTCAAAGCTGGACAACGAAGTTACATGGACCGACAGCTGATGGGTTGTAACGGTATCCCGCACAGTCCCTTCGCCCTGGTCTAGACATACAACCAACACAGCTTCCGCATGGTCCAGAACATAACTTAGCTCTTCTTCCCGCCAATCGGGATTCAACGGTACCACGGAAACCCCTAAGCGATTTAAGGCCAACCAGTGAAAAAACATCTCCGGGCGATTACCTAACCACAAAGCCACCCGATGACCATGCCCTAATCCAGAATCAGTGTAACGCTCGGACAGGGAACTGATTTCACCAAGAGCCTGTGAATAGGAGACTTCACCAGCCTCAATACCATAGTGTTTTGCCGTGTCGCTAACGATCTTTAGGAAAGCGTGGCTTGCGTACTGCTCCGCCGACTCCACAAAGGCATCAAATACGGATGCGGCGTTAAGGTCCATGACTACACAAACATCTCAATGGAAGGCAGTGCTGCATCGCAGTTCAGCAACTCAATTTTTTTCTGCCGAATATGCCAACTACCGTTGTAACGAACCAAGGTGTGGAAACACACACCGGATAAAGCAAACTGTTGATCCAGTTTACTCTCCATATAAAAAAAAGGCGTCCTCAACACCAAACCTTCGTTGCTCTCTTGCTCAACCTGGGGAACCTGTAATACGTGCTGACAAAAACTCGCTTGTTGTTGAGAATAGGCTTTGGGATCTTGAAGTCGTCTGATTCTGACGCGAAGTAACAGTTTGTCCTCATAGAACAAAGAGGTGTGCCCTAACCCTTCCGGCTGGTTACGGGTCAGCGGCATCCAATAAAGCGCATCCTCTGTGTAAAGCTCAAACCATTCTTCTAGACGCTTTTCATCGATAAGCCGAGCTTCAAGATAGATCAGGTCAATGGCGGCTTTGTGATCCATGTCATCCGCCCCCCATGGACTGAGTCATAATGTCCCGCCACGCCTTAAACTGACCTCGCATTGAGACTTCGTTATGACCATTGTAGGTACCCGCGATATCCTGCTCCACGTCCGCGTCGTAACCACGATGTAGGCTGACCCAATCATTCCCATCAGCGGCAAGCCCCTCTTGAATGGCGCGATAACAATGCAGATCGTCGTGCCCCACCACAGAGGTGGGCGAATTGATGAGTCGGGAATACATTAGGGTCCGCTCCAACAACTCGTCCGGTGCACCCACTAGTCTAAACGTCCAACTTTCTAATACCGTTCGATCTGCCGCCAATGGACGTGCAACTCGGATAGCCTGGATCGCACCTTTGATGGTCAGGGTCGGGTAATACACTGTGTTGTGCCTGACTTCACCCAGTATGGCTTGGGCGCGTTGTTCACCATAGGCTGCGATCATTCGTCGGTTGTACTCTTCCACCGGCGAATAGTTTGAGTGGATGGAGACATTCACGCCGGTGTAGCTATGTCCGTTTGGGTAAATCTTGACACCCATGTCATCCATAAATTTGTAACCGGCAACAAAAGGAACAAACTGCTCGATCACCATGGGGGGTGGACCTGGGTCGTCCAGCTCATCCCAGATGGCTTTAGCAGTACCCGCCGAGGATGCATGTGCCACCATGGGGTGCATGGTGTCATTTAGATTTTCGACAAACATCTTCCAGTTACAGTTGTGGTCGTAACGAAGCACACCCCCGGCAACCTCTAAACGTCCTTCGGGCGATCGATCCACCATGTTGTCTATGGAGGTCAAAGACTCTCCAAAATAGTCATGAAAGTCCGGGCCGTCGTCGCTAAGGCGACAAAAAACAAAGCCACGATAATTCACCGTTGAACTAACTTTGGCCATTCCGTTTGCCGCCTCAGTGACCATCAGTTTTGTGTTCTTGTAACCCCGGGCAAGGGGCTGGGCGCGATTGCTGCCATCCAAATGGTAGGTCCAACCGTGATAGGGACAGCTAAAGAATTTGTCACAACGCCCAGCTTGAGCACTGACCACCTTCGCACCCTTGTGGGCACAGCGATTCAATAAAACATGCACCTGGCCGTCAGCCCCACGCACCATAACAATGGGCTGGTCTCCAATCTGAGTGGTGTAAAAATGCCCTGCGTCTGGTACCTGGCTGTCGTGGCCGACAAAAATCCACGCCCGGCGAAAAAGGTGTTTCATCTCCAGCTTGTAGACTTCCTCGCTGGTATAGACATCTCGATGAACCGCATCGGCTTTGACAAGCTCACGAACCGAGTGTGGGTTGCTGCCATACTTACCCATGATTGGTCCCCCAGGAACGTTACGCACCAGAATACTGCCTCAAATAATAGAAAAATCACGTGAAAAGTCAACTAATTTTGTCTAGACTATTGATATGTCATCGGCAAAGTCAAAAAAAGGGGCCAAACAAGCAGCGGATCCCCTTACTCCCGTCTACAAAATTGAGGACTCCCCTTTTTACCAAGTGGCCCGTCTAAACGGACGCTATATGTTTGGTATGGAAAAAGCCCTCAAGGCGGTGGGCATGGACATACCGCGATGGCGTGTGCTGATGATTCTAAATGACAAAAGCCCAAGCAGTATCAGCGAGATCTCAGACCGTTCATTCACCCGGCTATCGACCATGACCCGTGTTGCACAACGGATGGCCAAAGATGGCTATCTTGAGCTTCGCACGGCCGATGAGGATGCTCGAATTACTAAAGCCTTCATAACTAAAAAAGGTGAGGACGCAGTAAAGGTTATAAGAGAAGTGGCAAGCCGAGTCTTTAACGTAGCGTTCACAGACTTCTCAGACCAAGAAATCACTCAACTCAATAAGTTTCTCACTAGGGCGTTCCACAACCTATCCATACTTAGATAGGCGAAGAGCCCCTCACCCTTGGCTTTGTTCTGAAAAATGTACGGTGTGGGACTCGACGGTGCAGGACGCCACCTCCAATGCTACCCGAGCTCGCTGCACCAGTGTGGTGGCTTTAGTGACACCGTGCACCGCTGGCGATTCCTCTGTGACAGATGCAATGCCAATACCAATCTCAACTGAACCCGCTGTACCGTTAAGACCACTCAACAACTTGGTAACTCTGGCTGCCTTGATTGACGCACCCTGGGTATCGGTTTCGGGCAACACATAAGCCATGACACCGCCCCCTAAATGGGCAAGAAAATCAGTGCTTCGGTTTTCTCTTAGTTGTGCATCCGCCATGACACGAAGCATGGTATGACTGACTTCCGGACCACTTTCCGCTAGACACTGTTCGTAGCCCTTCCATGAAAGCAACATGACGGACAGTGGAGAGTGGTGTCGTAAGGTGCGGTGAAATTCAAGGTTTAAGCGTTCCTCAAAAGCGCTGTTGTTCTTTAATCCAGTCAGCTCGTCGGTCACTGACAGACCCGCTAGCTTCGCATTGGCTACCGCCAACTTTGTTTGCAACTCTGCGACTTGCTTGCTCAGTTGCTCAACTTCGTTGAACGCCACTCCGACGAACACATAACCTTTCCATCCCGACTCATGGCAGCTAATTTCCGAGACGGTGCAGCGAGTGGCCAGACGTCCCTTACCCTTCTTAAGCCAATGATGGATGACTGGTCTATCCAGTTCTTTGGTCAATACGGCGAACCCAGGCTTCAGGTCCTGATTGAGTTTTTTGCTGAGCTCCTTTGCCCGTTGTCGAACGTCAAACTTGTCGTACAAGCGAGCATTCATCAGTTGCCCACTGAGCTCTTCGGTAGAATAGTCCAACGACTTTTTTGCGCCAACACCCAAGGTTTGAATGATACCTCGCACGTCTGTCACGACGACCAGTAGTGCGGGGTTTGCTAATAGTGTGTGGCACTGTTGCAGTACAGGAACAGACTCGTAGGCGTTGGGCATCATTGCTCGACTTGGTGAAAATTGGAGCAATCCCTTGCAAAAAAAGGCTGTCCTTAGCCTGAGGAACATTTAGCCAGGAAAATGCCTCTTGAGCTGCGAATTTTTACCGTTTCTGTTAACGAACTGTGGGAAACCATTCACAGAAGAGCCGGAGAATTTGGATAATCTCAAAAGTTAAATAGGCAAACACAGACTCAAACGGTCAAATTCGGGAAATTGGAAAATGGTGGGGGCACTAGGATTCGAACCTAGGACCAGCGGCTTAAAAGGCCGATGCTCT
>JBCCFQ010000160.1:0-7278 GCA_039029655.1 Pseudomonadota bacterium
CACAATAGTTATTTGAGAGTTTTGGCCTTCTTAAGAACTGCTACAAATTTCTAATGTAGTCCAAATCGCGTAGAACGTCACAAATAACAATGGGCTTTTCCGGTTGTGCACGTTTCAACACCTTCCTCACTCACTTCGACATCTTGAGCATTGGCAAGATGCAATGGCATTGTTGTCCCGGCAAGCGCTATCAGTGTTATTGCAAGTTTCTTAAACATTTTTTTCTCCAATGTAGTGACACGCTCTAGGATCATGTTGGCGTCACGTAGCTGCAATTGGAGAAACTCTGCGACTTAGGTATTTATAAGTATTGCTATTCTTGCAGACCTATATGCCGAAGAAGAGACAGGGCAAGTTTTGTCTCAGTTAAAAATCTTGGACAGGCACATAACTCAAAGCATACCAAACAAACGCCACTAGCCTCGCGCAACCAAAAACAGCACTCTGTCTGCATGCCCCGCGCACGAAAACATCTTGTTTGTTTGAATACAACACCGTACTACCATGTCGTCTCTCGCTGTGTTCGGCGGGCGTTTCTCTGCGGTAAGGACCGTTACTCTGGCAAAAACTACGAACATCGACGAGGCTGGATTGAGAATCGCCTGCGTGTATTGTCCTCATTGTTCAGTATCGAACTGTGCGCCTACGCGATCATGAGCAATCACTACCATTTGGTTGTTAAGGTGACAAAGGAGGCAGACGCCTGGTCCGATGACGAGGTGTTGGATCGCTGGACCTCGCTGTTTCGTGGGCCTACGCTTGTGCAACGACACTGTGCCGCCGAGACACTCAGCGAGGTTGAACAAAACACGGTTCGTTCAATGGCAAGCGTTTATCGTAAGCGCCTTGGCAGCTTGAGTTGGTTCATGAAGTGTCTAAACGAACCCATAGCTCGTCAGGCTAATCAAGAGGACGGCTGCACGGGTCATTTTTGGGAAGCACGTTTTCGTTCTCAAGCCTTGTGCTCTGAACCTGCGTTACTGGCAGCTATGGCTTATGTGGACTTGAACCCCATACGTGCGGGCGTTGCAAACACGCCAGAATCCTCAGCCTATACCAGTGTAAGCCGGCGCTTGAACCCACAAGATGAAACCACGCAGCTGGCTAAAGCAATCAGTGAAATGCTCGACAGCGGGGAGCTCAGGCAGTTTAAAACCAAGGTTCGGCCGCTGTTGGCTTTCGCAGACGAACCGAAAGCAGAAGAATCCAACAACAAGGTTCTGCCGATACATCGACTTGAGTATCTAAGACTAGTGGACGTGGCGGGTCGTGTAATCAGTAAAGGGAAACGCGGAACCATCGATCCACATCTCGCGCCCATTCTGGAGCGATTAGACTTATCGGAAGATGAGTGGCTAAGCGCCAGCACGAGATTTAAGAAACACTACCGTGGCGGGAAAATCAAAGTTAGAACAAGCGCCTAGAAAAGTAGCTAAGGCACACAGGCAGGTCAAACCCTGAGGAGAGGGCGTGCCTGGCCATCACAGATTGTCCTCAATCGTAAGAGAAACGAGGTAACAATCCGGCGCTTTTTGGCTGAGTAACCCATTTCAGTTCTCTACTGTGCCTGTCCAAGGTGGTTCCTTGGCTGTGCCTGTCCTAGGTGGTTTTTGCTGTGCCTGTCCTAGTTGTCCTGATCGTCAAAGAAACGAGGCATCAATCAGGCGCTTCTAGGCCGAGCATCCCATTTCAGTTCTCTGCTGTGCCTGCCCTAGGTTGTTTCCCCGTACCTGTCCAAGGTGGTTCCTACTGTGCCTGTCCAAGGTGGTTCCTTGGCTGTGCCTGTCCTAGGTGGTTTTTGCTGTGCCTGTCCTAGTTGTCCTCATCTAGGCTGAGCAACCCATTTCAGTTCTCTGCTGTGCCTGTCCAAGGTGGTTGGCTGATAGAGGTATAGCTCGCTTGTAGATACTCCGCTTGTGGGTATTCCGACTACAGCTATTACTGTTGCATTGTCTTCCGATAGCTTCTCAAGATCGAAACCCCCAAAAAAGTTTTTGGTCGCCCAACTCGTCACCTCAGACTCATGGTCGAAGGAGCTGATAAGTTCTGCAGCCTTCGAATCAACGGCAAGTAAGCTAGCAATAGCCAGCGCCCCTAAAACTGAAATTCTGTTGGTAATCATTGTCAACCTTCCTGATCAGGCCAGCTTAGCAACTAGCTAAGTCTACGCTGCCTGCCTTAGCTGGTATCCGTATACCTATTTTGGTCCTCACGGGTCGAAAGGTGCTCGCGTATACCTAATCGACTTTAGGTAATCATCCTCAAAACTCAATTCGACTGTTTCATTCAATAAGCCCGAAACTCTTGGACAGTCACATAACTACCAGTCCTCTGCTGTGCCTGTCCAAGGTCGGTGTTCTGGTGGACGTGACGGGTCGTGTAATCAGTAAAGGGAAACGCGGAGCCATCGATCCACAACTCGTACCCATTCTGGAACGACTAGGCTTATCGGAAGATGAGTGGCTAAGCGCCAGCACGAGTTTTAAGAAACACTACCGTGGCGGGCAAATCAAAGTTAGAACAAACGCCTAGAAAAGTAGCAAAGGCACACAAGCAGGCTAAACCCTGAGGAGAGGGCGTGCCCGAACATCAGGGCTCGCCTCTGATCATAAGAGAATCGTATAGGTAACTTTTCGGATCTAGCCTGGTCTCGTAAAACCATCTATCAACTGTGCCTGTCCTAGGTGGTTTTTGCTGCACGAGATTTAAGAAACACTACCGTGGCGGGCAAATCAAAGTTAGAACAAACGCTTAGAAAAGTAGGTAAGGCACCGAAGCAGGTCAAACCCTGAGGAAAGGGCGTGCCTGACCATCAAAGCTCGCCTTTGATCATATGAGAATCGTGTAGGTGACTTTTAGGGCCTAGCCCAATCCAGCAGTTTCATCTATTAACTGTGCCTGTCCTAGGTGGGTGTTGGGTGGATCTGTTTAAACGCTAGAAATAAACTTGCGCAGAAGCTTCTCGTCGACCTCAAATGGCGAAAGCAGATTGTAGGAAAATCTCTTCTTCTCCGCGTTGCTCCAACTGTCCCAGCTATGTTGGCTTCTTGCCCTCTCCAAACCTGCTTTCCACTCCCTACGTTCCGAGTCTATCTGAAGCCATTTTTTCCATTTGAGTTTTGCTTCTTCGCCACGTCGACTCGCCTCAACATCTATCAACAAACTTACTACTTTCTTGTGCAAGGTAGCGATGATGGGACTTCCGGACACATCAAGATCATTGGGGACGGGGCAAAACTTTGATTCCAATAACGCCCTGTGTAATGCCAGAAGCTCATAGTAGTCAGACAATTCGATTTTTTTAGAAGTCATTTTCTTTCACGGTAATCGTTGCATTTCGAGGATCTCGTATAGATCCATTGTGAATCAGCTCATTTGGTTGCGACCCAGGTTGCAGATTGGAATTTGGGTCCAGCTCTCTCTCAACTCTATGAGAGCCCTTCTTTCCGCCCTGGCCCATGAACAAAGAATTGTTGGCGTCTGAAGCTGGAACCTTGTCTTCGGTGACAAAGACTCTTCCCTTTGAATCCGCTTTGACAACACCTGTTTCCGCAATGCCTTTAGCTCCTGCTTTGTCCGTATAATGGTAGACCTTATTCGGTACATCCTTACCACCGGGACAATTATGCACCAACACCCGCTGCTCACCAACAAAATACGTCTCGAAGTCAGCGACCGTAATATTGTAGGTAGCATCGGTATGCCCGGCCTTAACCACTGAGGTAACAACCATACCTTGGCCGTCAATCGTCACGACTGCCATTCCCACTTCGAGCTCGCTGGTTTCCTTCCAGCCGCGCCCCGCAATCCACCACGGGTGCTCGTGCGTTGTTTCAAATCGCTCGGCCGCGCCGTCTAGCCCTGTTAACCGGACAACCCAAATCTCTCGATCATGTCGAGGAATTAGATCGGTTACCGCCTTCAGTGCGGTTTGCCCAGATTCCACGTCTCTCGCCCAAACCAAGTCACCAACCTTGATTTCCTCTATAGATTTAAGACCTTGCTCCGTATCGACAAGTGTGCCGGCAACGAAACAGCAAGGCTTCTTTGAGCTTCTGGACATCAATCCACCGAGCTTTTTCGCCCGCTGCAGGGTTTTCGCAGGATTGACCATGCCTGTTGCGGCATCTGAGATTGCGGTGCCAACATCAACTTCGCCGGTCGTTGCATACTGAATGGCTGATTCGATCACGACATCCACAACGAACTTGGCGACAAAATTCAAAAATTCGCCAGTCGGGTCCGTTGCATTTAGTGGATCGTTCCCAACATAGGCATACAGATTCATCTGATCCTCATAACCAATTGGATCCGTCTGCATAAACCGACCCGTCTCTGGATCGTAGTAACGAGCTTTGTAGTAATAAAGCCCGGTTTCAGCGTCGAGCCGCTGACCCGTGAAACGGAACGGAAAACCAGTCGCGCCTTCGGAACCAGGCTTCCCGTAGGGCGAATACCGGTAGGTACCATTGACGGTACCTGTACCGTTGGTCGTTGCGATGACCGAACCTAATCGGTCCGTATGTGCCCAAGTCTCTACGGCCGAGCCGCCTGAAACATCGATCATCATAAACGCCTCGTCGATCGAACCTGGTAGGCGCACGAAACGTCTTTGTAAGACACCCGAACCGGAAAAAATCATGGACAGGCACATAACTCAAAGCATACCAAACAAACTCCACTAGCCTCGCGCAAATAAAAACAGCAATCTGTCTGCATGAACGGGGTGGTCCTGATATACATAAGCCGCCTTGAAAAGATCAGATGAATGCAGGCACCCGAGCACCAGCGTAACCGTAAATGTCCACAACGGCCAACGCATCAATATGCCCAGTCCATTAGGTGATCAGGGATTTTAGTTCCGACGTTTGTACCCCTTATGACTCAAGTTGCATTCGCTTTTTCGCTGAACCACCAATCGTCTAAGAATATAGTTATATCTTATTTCTAAAACCGCCGTTGAGCGCCAATTCACTATTGCTATTCAGCAGCTTTCTCGTTCGCTTTCGCCTCTCGCGCCAAACGCAAAGCAATCAGCGGCGCATTCCATAACGAGGGCAGCAATATCAGCGATACCGGAACTGCTGTTACAACGATAAATGACTGCAGCGCCGAGATGCCGCCGGAGCCGATGGAGACCAAGATCATGGCCAGAACACCCATGATGACACCCCAGAACATCCGTAGGGCCATTGGTGGGTTTTCGGTTCCTGTCATTACCATTGAGATCGTATAAGTCATCGAGTCGCCTGTCGTTGCGACAAAGATGGTAGTCAGTATCAGGAATAAGGCTGAGATCAATACACCGGCTGGTAGTTGCTGCGTTATCGCGAGTAATGCTGCGGGCATGTTGAAACCCGTAAACGGTTCGGAAATGACACCTGGATTCGCCAACTCAAAGGCCAGGCCCGAACCGCCAACAATCGTGAACCAGAACGTTGTAACGATGGGTGCCACGATAGAGACGCCGAGAATGATCTGCCTGATTTTTCGGCCGTTTGAAATTCGGGCGATGAACATAGCCATGAGCGGGCCGTAACCTAAGAACCAGCCCCAGAAGAAGACCGTCCATAGCTCAAGCCAGGCCGGGTCGGCGCGAAACGTTGCCATCGGGAAAAAATTCTGCAGGAACAAAAGGCTTGATTCACCGTAACTGGCGAAGATAAACAGGGTTGGGCCCAGGACAAGCATGTAGGTCATCAGCAACAGCGCCAGGATAACGTTGAAGGTACTGAGTAACTGGATGCCTTTATGGATGCCTGAAATTGTAGATATCGTGTAAACGGCAATCAAAAACAGGATGATCGAGAATTGCATGCCAAAGCTATCGGGCGTGCCCATCAGTTCAGACAGTCCGTAACTGACCTGTAAGCCAAGAAAGCCGATGGGTCCAACCGTTCCCGCGACAACCGCGACAACGCAAGCCGCATCGACAACGCTGCCCAGCCAGCTGTTGATCGCCCGATCGCCGAATATCGGGTACAGCAATGTTCGTGGCTTTAGTGGCAGTCCTTTGTTGTAGTGCAGGTGCATAAACACCAGCGTTGTGAGGCTTCCCAAAATTGCCCAGGAGAGAAAACCCCAGTGCATGTAACTTTGCGCAAGCGCCGGGAACACCGCGGCTTGTGTGCCCGGTTCACCGCCGTACAAAGGCGGCGGTGCTACGAAGTGAGCCATCGGTTCTGCGGCTGCGAAAAACACACCGCCGCCGGCTAACAGCGTGCACATGATGATGCTGAACCACTTGAATGTACTTATCTCAGGTGTGTCGATAGAGCCCAAACGAACCGAGCCGGCAGGCGAGAGCGCAATAGCCAGGCCAATCAAAAATGTCAGCAGCAATAAAGCTTGCCAGTAGGCGCCGAACAGTCGTGTGGACCAACGAAACGCTGAGGTGACCGTAGCCGACAGTGCGCCAATATCAACCAATGCTGCGACAACAAACAACAGCAGAAACCCGGCGCTCAGGCCAAAGGTAAGCCAGGATACGCCGCGATGGCCTGATTCGGTGGTGCCGGGTTCTATGCTCGCCATGGAGAACTCCTGTTTTTTTGTTTTTATGCGCCGGCGCCGCGCCGGGACTGTTCGCTGGCTTCAACCAGAAGCCGGTTTGCTACGGCGCTTAGTTTTTCGTAGCAGGGGTCCGGTACTTCGACGCCGGAGTGGATCGACTTAGCAAACAGCTCCTGCAGCTTTTGCGCATTCTTTTCTTCCAGTACTTCGCCAGGTTCCTGCGGGGCGCCGATAGTTGGTCTGCTCGAAGCATGCAGGTTCAGCATTCCTGTGGCGGCGGTTGTTGCGGTTCTAACCCGTCGATAAGCGGCTTGGTCTTCCCCACAAAGCAGAACCGCCTCATGTCGTTCGTTTGAGCCTGCCTCTTGCCAACTTACAAAAGCACTGACCTTAAGTTCGGCAAGCCTGGCTAAACCGGGCATTAGAGTTACAGGCTTGTCAGCAGAGTGAATCTCTAAAGATATATCACCTCGGTTTGTGGCTTCTGCAATCACGAAGTCGATCAGATGCGGCGCAGCTATCAGCAAGCTGGACTGGCTCGCATCGACAACGGTAGCGCCAGTCCAGCTAAGAGCTGGCAGGTCACCCGATTTTGAAATTTGTTCCAGTCGCGTCAGGCTCTGGCACAGTGCCTGAACACCGCGAAAGCCGCGTGCCTGTAGCCAGGCAACATCTTCTGCGCATTGTTCGAAATCAAGTCGGTGGGCAAACAGCGCCTCGAAGCTGCGTTTTAGCAAGCCCTGCAGTTCGTTCATCGAACTTTTC
>JBCCFQ010000161.1:0-7266 GCA_039029655.1 Pseudomonadota bacterium
AGCCAGTCCGAGCGACTTACCAAACTTTCCGAAGCTCGCGCTGAAGCCGAACAACTTACATACCAAGCGATAATCAAAACGGCACTGCGAACCCGTCTACTTCCGCTTCGAACTATTCTATGAGGCCTGGGGACTCTGCGAGCGTCTACCGTGAGAAGGACAAGCTGTTGTTGGGGTACTCCCCGGAAGTGATTCAGGCGGCTTATCGAATTGGTGACTCTAGCACCAATATCATCACACCAATGATGAGTTATTTCGGGCTCATTATGGCGTTCGTGGCCAAGTATCAGCCCAAAGCCGGGGTAGGTACCTTGATTGCCATGATGTTGCCCTACTCTATGGCGTTTATCGTCTTTTGGTCTATATTCTTTTTCCTCTGGACTTTTGTGCTGGGTATGCCTGTTGGGCCGTCCTCACCCACTTACTACTCCGTCGGCGGATAGACTTTCGACTCGCCGAATAGGATCGACGCGAGGTGGAAATGATGAGTTGTCACTCACGGGCAGGTATGGAGAGCACTACCCTCACCCCTGTTCCATTCACTCGGGGCTCCAACCACAACTCGCCACCCAGTGTGTTTGCCCGTTTCTGCATGTTTTTGATGCCAGAGCCGGAAGGATTGCTAACCGTTTCGCAACCGGTTCCGTCGTCCTCAACAACAATTTCAATCGTGTGTTTAGTGGTGTCTTTTTCCAGCTTGAGCCAGATGTTCTTGGCGCCACCGTGATTGACGGCGTTGCTAGGGACTAAATAACCGGGCTTTCTCCTTGGTGGAAGCCCGGTAAACGGGATGATGCCCACCACTATTACGCAACTAAAATATTGCATATTGACATACAAAATGCAATACTTTGGTTGCATATAAAAACCTAGAAGCGGCCTCCCTCCTATGGACAACAACACCATCACACGTCAAATACAGATCAATGCCGACCCAGAGCGAGTTTGGCACTCACTCACCGACTACAAAGAATTTGGGACCTGGTTTCATGTGGATCTGGATGGTCCTTTTGTCGTGGGAGAGACCACCACAGGAAAGACTACATACCCGGGCCACGAGGGCCTGGCCTGGACTACTGTAACGGAGACTTTGACGCCGCCTTCCTGTTTTGTGTTTCGCTGGCCTCATCTTCGTGAGGCCGAACCAATTGGTCCTGAGACCATTTGGTTGACTGTTTCCTTTACCCTTGAACCTTCTGATGGAGGCACGCTGGTGACGGTGACTGAAACGGGATTTGCAGCCTTACCTGAAGATCAACGTGTGTCTATGTTAAGAAGCAACACCGAGGGTTGGGATATTCAAACAGTGAATCTGAAGCGTCATGTTGAAAGCTGATCAGGCGATGGTTTTTGCCGCTCTAGGGGATCCAGTCCGTTTAGAACTCCTGGCGAAAATAGGAGAAGGTGGAACCATCACGGAGTTAGCCGCTGAACTACCCATTACGAGACAGGCCGTTACCCGTCACTTAGGCGTCCTTGAAAAAGCCAACTTGATCCAAGGAAAACGAAAAGGCCGAGAAGTACGATTTACTCCCCGCCCTGCCCGCTTGGTTGAAGCCAAGGGATGGCTAAGTGAGGTAGCCGGGCAATGGGAACAAGCGCTAGCACGTCTCAAAGCCCATGTTGAGCGAATTCCTAGTGAAACTAAGGAATAACTCATTGAGACGGCGATTTAGATTTTTTGGCAAGAATGCGGAACTCACTCCCATTGGCAAGATGATTATGGAGGAGGATATTGCAGCTCTAGATGCGACCTTGGCCAAAGAGTGGCAATTGGATGAACCGGTTTCGATAACACCACGATGTCGGGAGCTAGCCATCAGCGTGGCATTGGTGGAAAACAAGCTAAAAGTCGTAGATTACCTTTTATCAAAGGGCGTTGAACTGAATACGCTGGGACAACCGGCCATTTGTTTTGCGGCAAGCGGCTGCGATAAGGTGACCATAGAAAAGCTCATAGACGCCGGAGCGAATATCAAAGCTGAAAACACCGTTGGATCCAACGCGTTTTCTAGGGCACTGTATTCCGATCGAATCGAATTACTGCCTGTTTTTCTGGAAAATGGACTACCCGTCGATGCTGACGGTGGCAAATCTTTTCGCCAGGCCGTTTTTAACGGGCGGATGGACGCAGTAAAGTTCTTTCTTGCTGAAGGTATGGATCCAAACCTTCGTACTCCTGATATGGTTCATCCAAGCAATCCCACCGCCGTTCATGTCGCTGCCGAAAACGATAATTTCGCGATGGTCAAATTGCTAGTCAGCCATGGAGCGGATGTAACACTGGACAGCAACGGCGGGCGCCCATTTCACGCCGCGGTGGCTAATCAAAACTCGGCGATGATAGATTTCATCCGCGATTTAGAGCCTCCCGAGTGGCACGATCTCGGTATTAAACTGAAACAACTCCAATCACTAGGTCTGAGCGAGAATCTTCTTGAGTTTCTGCAACGCGAAGATCGAAAGATTCCTCTAAATACCTGTGGATGCTCTTGGATTGAGTTGTTACCACTTTTGTGTGTCACCAAGAGCCAGTGGCAAGACGAGTTCGTTGTACAACTAATGGCAGACCTTGACGATTCTTGTTCTTGTGGTTCCTTAGTATGGTCGCCGGGACGAAAAAAACTCGCCTTTATCGATATCGAGCACGACGAGACCACCTGGTTAGAGGACTGGGATGCTTTTATCACCAATCCTAACCTGTATGTGGAAAAACAGTTTGAATGAGGTATCGCTTTCGACAGCTCGGAACACTCTTTAACACTCGGTTACAGAAAAAAGTAGTCTAAGCCACATCACCAGGCACTGTTTTCAGTACAATGTCGCGATGAGCGACGAGCAGCAATCACCCAGCAAGTATGCGGTGTTATTTATATTCATCACCGTGACCCTGAATATGATCGGTTTTGGCGTCATCATGCCCGTGATGCCCCAATTGATCATGGATGTCACGGGTTCAGATTTAGCCCACGCCGCACAATGGGGCGGTTATCTTTCTCTGGTTTATGCATTAATGCAGTTTGTGATGATGCCTATCATTGGTGGGCTTTCGGACCGATTCGGCAGAAGACCGGTGTTGCTGGCATCAATGGCGGCCTACGCTTTTGACTTTCTCATTATGGCAGTGGCTCCCGTGATATCCATTATCGTTATTGCACGGATATTCGCGGGAGCTTTTGCCGCAACCACCTCTACCGCTAATGCTTATATCGCGGACGTTTCGCCTCCCGAGAAACGTGCCGCCAATTTTGGGCTCCTCGGTGCCGCTTTTGGTCTGGGTTTTATTATCGGTCCCGGTATCGGCGGCCTTCTCGGCGATCAATTTGGACCCCGTGCACCCTTTTATTTTGTCGCGGCATTGGGCGGGCTTAACTTTTTGTTTGGTTTGCTGGTGTTACCGGAAACATTGAAAAAAGAAAACCGTCGGGAATTCGATTGGAAACGCGCCAATGCCTTTGGAAATTTCAAACAATTTGCAAAGTATCCAATCATGTTACCTATCGCGGGCGTGTTCTTTTTGTCGCAACTCGCACATTGGACCTATCCATCGGTCTGGTCCTATTACGCTGAGGAAAAATACGCATGGACTCCCGACCTTATTGGGGCTTCCTTGATGTTTGTGGGTTTCATGGCTGCCCTTGTTCAGGGGGGACTCACACGGCTTGTCATTCCTCGTTTCGGGGAACGCGCTACAGCGACCTTTGCCATGTGCGTTACAACGGTTGCTTATGTCGGCTTTTCTTTGGCAAACGCCGGTTGGATGGTCTACGCCATCATAGCCTTCTCAGCGCTGGGCGGACTGGCACAGCCTGCCCTTCAGGGAATCATGTCACGAACCATGCCCGCAGACGCTCAGGGTGAGTTACAAGGGGCAATTGCTGCCATTACCAGCATCTCGATGATTTTGGGCCCGCCTGTGATGACCCAAATTTTTGCTGCTTTTTCATCCCCGGGTTTACCATTCGACATAGGCGGTCTTACCCTATTGTCCGATGGAGCGCCATTTTATTTCCCAGGGGCGCCATTTATGTTTTCCGCGGTACTAGAGATCTTTGCCTTGCTCATGCTGTTCATGGCGTTTCGGAGAATCGTTAGACCAAGAGATGCCGAAGCCCAAAGCTAATTGCCTGCCATCGGATGAATTGGGACGTATGACTTAAGATCACATCACTTCGTTTATACTGCCTCTTTTGTTGTAACTCGGTCCGAGAAGAGGTTGTTTCATGTCTGTTGATTTCATGTTTGTCACGTCACTGTTGTTTTTGGGTGGTGTGGTTGCGGTTCCTATTGCTTCCCGTCTAGGTCTCGGCTCCGTGCTGGGATATTTGATCGCCGGTATTGCGTTAAGCCCAATTTTGCATTGGGCGGGGACGGATGTGATCGAGCTTCAACACTTCGCCGAGTTTGGCGTGGTGATGATGTTGTTCCTTGTGGGTCTGGAAATGAGTCCGAAAGCGCTGTGGGAGATGCGTGCACGGATTTTTGTCCTGGGTGGA
Source organism: Pseudomonadota bacterium (assembly GCA_039029655.1). Lineage (GTDB taxonomy): Bacteria > Pseudomonadota > Gammaproteobacteria > Steroidobacterales > JBCCFQ01 > JBCCFQ01. Next base: position 4,497 of record JBCCFQ010000161.1, read on the forward strand.
CTACAGGTGGTGGTTACAACTGGCATTGTTGCGGGTATTGCGATGATGTTAGGTCAACCCTGGACCGTGGCACTTGCTATCGGCATGGTGTTGGCGCTCTCATCCACTGCTATCGTTAATCAAACGCTAAATGAAAAGGGTTTACTCAAAAGCGATGGTGGTCACGCGAGCTTCTCCGTGCTTTTGTTTCAAGACATCGCCGTGATCCCCATGCTTGTGTTTATTCCATTACTGGCGTTGCCAGAGCTTCAGGCACTGTTGGGAGCGGATGCGGCAAATGATCATCACTCTGAGGGTTTGCATCTGAGTTTTGTTGACGGTCTAAACGGCTGGCAGACCGCCCTGGTATCAGCAATTACCGTGGGAGTCGTGGTTGCCGCGGGTCATTTTCTCACCGATCCCGTTTTTCGATTTGTGTCTCGAGCGCGGCTACGAGAGCTTTTCGTTAGTACTGCATTGATGCTGGTCTTGGGTATTGCGTTACTCATGACCATGGTGGGCCTCTCCCCCGCTCTCGGTACCTTTTTGGCAGGTGTGGTCATGGCCAGCAGTGAGTTCCGTCACGAGCTTGAAAGCGATATTGGTCCTTTCAAAGGCATCTTTCTCGGGATCTTTTTCATAACTGTGGGTGCTGGCATGAACTTCGCCCTGTTGTCGGAGAACCTCGGTCCTATTGTGGGGATGACGGCGGGTTTGATTGCATTGAAAGCGCTTGTTCTTTTGGTCTTAGCCAGGGTGTTTCGGCTTCAGGGTGGTGATAAATGGTTGTTCGCGCTGGGGCTGGCTCAAGCCGGAGAATTTGGGTTCGTTCTCCTGTCATTTTCCGTTGCCAATGCCGTTATTCCGGTGGTCGTGTCGGACCAGATGTTGCTGGTGGTGGCACTTTCTATGCTGGTGACTCCGTTGCTTTTCGTGACCTATGACAAACTCATCGCCCCAAGATATTCAAAACAAGAAACCCGGGAAGCCGATGAAATTGATTCCACGGCTAACATCATAGTTGCTGGCCACGGTCGAGTCGGCGGTATAGTCAACCAAGCGCTAAACGCGGCTGGATTTGAAACCACTGTGGTGGATTACAGTGCGGACCAACTGGATAGACTAAGGAGTTTTGGATTCTCTGTCCATTACGGTGATGCGACTCGTCCTGATCTTCTACACGCAGCGGGAATAGAGCACGCCAAGTTACTGGTTATTGCTATTGACGACAAAGAGTCCACTCTCAAGATTGTGCGTCACGTTTGTCAGCACCACCCCAACGTTCATGTGATCGCCAGAGCGGTTGATGTGATGCACGTCTACGAGCTTTGGTCCGCAGGCTGCAGAGACATCATTCGCGAAACCTATGATAGCGCGCTTCGTACGGGCCGATCTGCACTGGAGGCTCTCGGTTTTGACCGCTCAGAATCGGAACGGAGGATTAAGGTGTTTGAGGAAATGGATCGACAAAGAATGCTCGAGTTAGCTGGCCTGTACGATATTGATATACCTCTTAACGAAAACAAAGCTTTTGTAAAACGATTCCATGAGCTAAGGGACGAGTGGGAAAGAGAGATACAGGAAAAGATGACACCCAAGGCTGGGATGTAGAAAACGGTGCATGTGTGTTTTTAGATGATGGGTAGATGCTCTCCAGTTGGTGGGTTGCACCTACCCTTTGCTCGCTTAACGTGCTCTTTTTAGTCCGACAATTCCGCGTTTTCCCGCTGAGCATGAACTTGGTTGACGATTTCTTTGAAACTTATTGAATTCATCAAATCTACTTCTTCGAATAGATCATCATCCCGGACCATAGTAAAGTCTGCTCGATTGATGTAACGACGGATTGAATCGCCTACCAACGCTGACACATCTGTATCGGGGGTTAGCTCAGCAATACTATCGCCTACGTAGTATCTGGCCAGATATTCGGCCAACTGGTGGGCGGTTTTTCGTTGGGGTCCAAAAAAATAATCGCGAATAAAGGCACTCTTGGGCCACCAATCTGATGTTTGCTCCATGGAAGTCTCCGGACGTAAAGGCTGACTGGAAAGAAAAAATAAATCCCTTTACGCCCGTGTACTGAGACGTAGTTCTCAGTCTGGAAGGATGTTATGTCACTAACGGTGAAAAACGATGGATGGTTTTACATAACTAATGGCTGACAGACACCCGGTCGACGAGACTAACCAAAATAGGGTTGGAAATGAAAACGGTGGACAAAGCCTCCCTGCCCCGTCCAACCCTGCAGTCATGGGTGGTTACAATTCAACCAAGATATTTGCGCCGGCGTTGAAACCTGGTTGTGTGAATCGAGCTGGCGCGTCGGCTCCAATACCTGCGGTGTCTGCCCATCGAATATAGGTTCTATCGCCAAGATTAAACAAACCAGCACTTACACTGACACGATCATTGATTTCAAATCGACCAAGCAAATCTACGATACCGTAGCCGGCAGTTTGAAGTCGTGGGTTATTGGCATCGACATCGTTGTCATCTTTGCCGTCGACCAACGTCCAGATAAGGTCGGCACCCCATCGATCACTCGGGGAACTATAGCTAAGCCCGACCACCGCGGTTAATGGCTCAATAGTATTCAAGGGTTGCCCAGTTGCCTCGTCACGACCATCGGCGTAGGCCACGGCTGTCCTAAACGAAAAGCCGTTGAGTCTTTCGGAAAGTGCGCCGAACTCTAGCGATGCGCTGACTTCCAAACCTTCAATGGTGACATCCTCACGATTGATTGACTGGAAGGTCAATAGTCCATCAGCAGGATCAATGCCGCCGAAAG
>JBCCFQ010000162.1:0-7264 GCA_039029655.1 Pseudomonadota bacterium
CTCGCTCCCTGTCAACTCATGCAAGCTTGAGTGTGATGATGTTTTATCTTCCGTTGCTGTGTCTGCTTATGGTGTATCTGACTGCATCCATTTTAGTACAAAACGCCGGGATGTTCCGTAGGGTATCTCAGGCGTTGAACTCCGCGCGTAGGCAGTACGAGCCGTTCCAGAAGCCTCTAGGTCTGGGGCAAAAGGCCATGGAAAGTTTTCGCACCTTTGCACGACCCCGACGTGGTCGGGGTTATTTCGGATCTCCCCCAATAGGCACCAACCTATGGCCAGATCCGCCAAATATACACGATATTCCGGGAACGTCCGGGGAATCATCATACCCACTGATGCATGCTTTTGGTCCTAGAGTCACAGCAAAAGAAAGTGTGTCGTCGGGAGACACTTTCACACCCCCAAGACTAGCTTCAGCTCAGTCTAGTGAGAAGACTGGTACAACTGTCATCCGACCTATCATTCCACCTAAATTGAAGAGCCTAAGAGTGATCGAGGAGGCGCGAAGGCTGGCAGAACTGCAAACGCCCAAAGTGCCTCCCTTGCGCAACGTGTCGCGAGAAGACGAGGTTAGGACCTGTTGTTTTGACGACAGTACCAGTGCCTGTGTTGTTGATGATGAAAGCAAGCCTCCCTTACCTGCTATATTAGTACGCATAGGCGATGATTACGGTTGTCTAGGGTTATTAGATACAGGAGCATCATGCACTCTCATTAGTGAATTGTTGGCTTTAGCTGCCGGTATAATGATACTGAAAGATCCTGACGTTGAACACAAAATCACAGCCGTCAATGGCCAGGAGGTCGAATTCATAGGGGTGGCCGAGGTTGACATATATATGCACCCTAGATTGACCATCAAGCGAAAGGCCAATGTGGCAAAATTGCCTTCACAAGAATTTATAATCGGCAGAGACATTCTATCTCAGTTCGGAAAATTCGAGTTTGATTTTCAGTTTAGGCAGTTTAAAGTAGGTGGCGTGACGATTCTATTTGCTCCAAAATGCGCCTCTGAGGTACCCGCGGAGGTTTTCCTGGTAGAGGATCTTGAAATCCCTGCTAGGACGCAAGTTGTGGTACCCTGTGGAATTACCACTCATTCACGACGACGTGATATGTTGTTTGTCCCCAGAGAACTGGGTAATGCATACCAAGGGTCGGCCATCGCTAGTGCGCTTGTCCACCCTACTTCTTCAATTATTCCAGTGTGTTTCCTTAATGCAGGGTTTCGGCCTCAGCTTTTACACGAGAACACCACGGTAGGCCTGCTTCGATCCGTGGCACAGAGCGATACAGTAAAACGATTGGGTACATTGCGCGCCGAAACGAATTCTTCCCTCCTTCGCGATTCGATCTGCACGACAAGTGACCGATCGCACAGCACTAAACAACAACTTAATAGCATCAAACTTAGGAAGACACTCAACCTCACAGACGCTGATCTGACCTCTAAACAGAAGGAACAGCTTCTGGATCTGCTTGTCCAGAACGTAGATACTTTCGCGTTCGACGACCGCGATTTAGGTTCGTGTCCACTGGTACAGCACGAGATAGTGACCGGTGATGCTGCGCCAATCAGGCAGAGACCTTATAGGGTGCCAATGCACCAGAGGCAAATAATCAAACAACACATAGACGAAATGCTGAAGGCGGATGTCATCCGACCTTCGATAAGCCCATGGGCTAGTCCAGTTGTGTTAGTTAAGAAAAAAGACGGTAAGGACAGGTTCTGGGTCGACTACCGTAAGTTAAACAACGTTACTAAAAAGGACGTATCGCCCCTTCCAAGAATCGACGAGATTCTTGACGTGTTAGGCCGTGCTCGTTTCTTCTCAACCCTTGATCTGAGAGCCGGATATTGGCAGATACCCGTCGCACCCCAGGATCGCGAGAAGACGGCTTTCGTCACGTATGAGGGGATGTTCGAATTCAATAAGTTACCGTTCGGCTTATGTAATGCTCCTGCAACGTTCCAACGTTTGATGGAAATCGTGTTAGCAGGTTTGAACTGGCTTACCTGTGCGGTATATATGGATGACATTTTGGTCTTTTCAGTGAGTTTTGAGGACCATTTGCGGGATGTTCAGAATGTTATAAACACGATAAGGTCAGCCGGCTTGAAATTTAAGCCTGAAAAATGCCAATTTGCACGCGCGTCGATAAAATTTTTGGGCCACGTTGTCACACCCTCGGGTATACGGCCCGATCCAGAGAAGCTTGTGGCTGTTCGTGGGATGCCAGATCCAAAGAATAAAGACGAGGTTCGAAGTTTTCTGGGGCTTGCTTCCTATTACCGTAGATTTGTACGCGACTTCGCGCAAATTGCAGACCCCTTGCATAAGTTGTTGAAGAAAAACGCTGATTTTAAGTGGGCCGAGCAGCATTCTAACGCAGTTGGCACCCTGAAAGATAAGTTACTTAGTGCTCCGATTTTGCACTATCCTGATTTTTCGAAGCTTTTTACGTTGTTCACGGATGCGTCCGGTGTAGGTATTGGTGCCGTTTTGGCACAAGATACCGATGGACAGGATCATCCGATTGCATATATCAGCAGAGCTCTCAAGAAAAGCGAGCGAAACTACCCCCCTATCGAATGGGAGGCACTTGCAGTGGTCTGGGCTATACGACAATTTCGACATTATCTATACGGTAGGAGGTTTATTGTCATAACTGACCACGCACCCCTTCGTTGGCTCATGTCCCCAAACCACATGTCATAGCGCTTAACAAAATGGAGCCTGATGCTCCAGGAATACAACTTTGAGATACATCATAGAGCAGGGAAGCGGAATCAGAACGCGGACGGCTTGTCACGGTTGCCATTAGGAGAACAGATAAACGTAGTTAGCTTTCAGGGTATCGAGGGGATTGATGAGACAAATGGAAATCCAAACAGGCCCAATCAAAGACTTCCGTCGATTGCTGAGCAGCAATACCATGACCCCGATTTTAGGTCGATTATTGATTACCTCGAATTCTCTGAACTGCCCACTAACGTTTCAACCGCTAGCTTCGTTGTTGCAGAAGCTTCACAATATGTCATCGAAGACGGTCTATTGTATCGAATTCGAACCACCGCCTCTAATCGCCGAGGGAGCGGTCAGCTCCAACTAGCAGTCCCTGAAGCTTTGCGCCCCGAGATGCTAGAAGCCCATCATGATGATGTTTTCTCTGGACATCTAGGTACCGCGCGAACATACTTTAAGCTCTTAGAGCATTACTACTGGCCGCGTATGTATCGTGACACTGCCACCTGGTGTAGGCAGTGTTTAAACTGCGCCACAAGAAATCAGGTAAAACCAGTAACCCGATATCCGTTGCAGCCTCTGCCGGTCGAAGGTCCATTTGACTGCGTCGCCGTCGACTTCTTAGGGCCCCTCCCTGTGTCAGACCGCGGCAATAAGCACATAATTGTATTCTCAGATTACTTAGCTAAGTGGCCGGAAGCGTTTGCTACTCCCGACCAATCAGCAGAAACAACCGCGAAAATTTTCGTCAAGCAGATAATCTGCAGGCACTCAGCGCCTCGTCAGCTGCTATCAGATAGAGGGAAAAATTTCTTGTCAAAGCTAGTGAAAGAAATCTGTCGAATGTGTGACACTAGAAAGGTAAACACGACCGCCTACCATCCTCAGACGATGGATTGGTCGAACTTTTTAACCGCACCTTAATGTGCATGTTGGATAGGATTACTTCAGCTCACCAAAACGACTGGGACGTTTTCATTCCTTTTTGCCTGTTCGCCTACAGGTCATCCGTTCATGATTCATCCAGAGAATCACCCTTCTACCTTATATTTTGTCGAACAAGGTTGCCGATTGACTCGGTCTTGGCTCCTCATCGACCTACATACAGCGACGGTAATGACTATGCTCAAGATGTAAAAATCCTGCTTCAGGAAGCATGGCAGGCTGCTCACCTGGCCATCGACCAGGCCCAGACCAAACAAAGGAGAGGTTTCGATAAATACACTAAAAACGATAATTTTGCTGAGGGACAGACTGTTTTGTTATATACCCCTAAAATAAAGCAGGGTAGATCAAGGAAGCTAGCCAGTCCGTGGACAGGCCCTTTTGAGCTCATTGAAATTAACGTTAATCACGCTTATTTGCAACCATCAGGTCAGCACTTAGATCGACCTATGCGGGTTCATGCCAACCGTTTGAAGGCATTTGAAATGCCACAAGAGCCCGCTACATATGCAACTGCGGAAGTAGACGCAGATATTGAAACCACCTTGGCCGCGGCAGGCTCGACCCAAACACCACCTGAGGCCCCGCGCCCTGACCGCTTGAACAGTACCGGCTCTGACGACGACTCTCAGTCGGTAGAGTTGGGTTTTCTATGAGCTAAGACGAGACGAGAAAAAAAAGAGAGAAGAAAAAAAAAGAAAAAAATAATAAGACAGATAAAAATCATTAATATTATTATTGTGAAGTCCTCACAACTTACTAACGTATGCTGCACGTATTTTGAACGCTGTCTTATTTGCATCATTTTAGGATGATGAAAGCCCCATCCACAGTCATGTGTTCTGCGGCCAGTGTGGTGTGGACGAGTATAGCCGGCAAAAGGCGCACCAGCACCTCACCACGCTAGAACATGACATGCGGTTCGCCACCGCTTTTCGAGGACTTCCAGGGGGGCTCCAAACCACAGAGCAACAGATGGATGCGCTCGTTATTGCGTGCAACACCAATCGCTTCGCCGACGTCGAGGTGTATGGGCCACACGAGTCGGGCTGCCCGGAGGGAACGCTCCAGTTTTGCCAATTTTCAAATAGGAAACAGAGCTGTCCCGTGAGTTCTGACATCTGTGTCGCGGGAACCGATGATTTCGCGAGCCCTCAGCTTATTCCTGAACTGCCGGTGAGTGCCCCAGAGCAGAAACGGCTGGACGGAATTTCGGGAAATCTACCTCTCCTCCCGGTAGAGTCCAATAGGCACAAGCTCAGATTTCACGCGATGCCATGTGCAACAGTGCCCTGGGAACAACCGGACCAGGAAATCAACCTGCGGCTAGTTGTAGAACTGAAATATAACCCGGAAGGTCACAAAATCGATCTGCACACGCTTGATCCCTGGATTCTTGTCAAGATGCAGACACCCGGAGACCCCCAGGTCGAGACCCTAAACCACCGGGCATACCAACTGGGATCCATGACTACCGCTACGCAGAGCCGCGTCCGCGAGGTGATCTATTTCCCTGTCAAAGCCGCAAACGTTGGTCTCCACCCAGTGATCCTGCAGATCGTGGTGTCGGTCGGAAATCCCCAGTGGCAATTGACCCATACACACCCGTACATCTTTGCCTGCTACTGCTATGCACAGTCCGTGGAGCCCATTCGGAGACGCATGCTACTCACTGATCGTAGGCTCAAAGAAGCGGGTTTCCTCCCCGGCGGGCAGGCTCGGCAAGAGAACTCGGCGGAAGATGAGGAATCATCAAAAGGGGACGGCGCTGGTGGGTCCCAAGAAGCCGAGCACGGCTACGTGAAACCTAAGGTTTATAATCGGTGGCGAGGAGCTAGAGCGACAATTCTGAGGGACGTTATTCGGGCAGCTGACCGCCCGGATTTCACAAACGCCCTACGAGAAGTCCCCTATGTCGGCCCAAACTTCAACCTGTTCAGCCCAACGGCTAATCAGGTAGCGGGTAACAACCTCATTCCTTTGGTTGATAAACGGCCGGAAGTCTACTTAGACCGGAACGCTGCTCTAGTACCCCTAGACCAAATCGATCGGCCCAGCGACGGACTGGGAGATGACCCCGAGGAAGTTTTCGCCCCGGTGCGTCTCAATATGAAAAATTTTTTGAAAAACGTTGCCAATAATCTGCTCAATCAGAAAGTGGCCAACGACTTTCTCGACCACTTCGTTCTCCAATTGGTTCGAGGGGTTATCTGCGACAAGCGCGAACGTTTCAAATTAACGATCGACGGTTTTCCTCCTGAGCAACTTTTTCTACTCCTTCCTGTAGCCGATACAGTCGTTTCGCCGGTACTTGCTCAACCAGAAATCAGCGTTGGCGCTTTTACCTCAGAGGAGGCTCTTCATCCCGAGAGTAAACCGTATACTCGCCTTTCTGTAGCGCACAGCCGTCTCGCTCGAGACGACAGCAACATTCGGGAACTTTTCCCCGTGGTCCCTCAAAACGTTCCCCGAGCAGTGCGCGAATCGTGGACACTCTACACGGTGATGCTGTCCAATCGGGTATACGCCATGGGCATTGACATTGTGCTATGCGCTGATGTAGATCCCACTTCATCTGAGGGTGAAGGTGCTCTTGCCGTTCCATCTCCGGAGGTCACTGCCCTAGAGAACACCTCAGCCGAAAACCAGGCTACTGACGAGAAGTCCATGTGGGACGCCTCCCCAGCTGATGCATCCGAATCAGACGTTCAGGAAATTTGGTCGGATGATAAAAGAATGGCAAGTAGAAATGGAAGTCCCTCCCCGGCTCAACCAGACCCGACCTCTGGACACCAACAACACCAACAAGATATCCGGGATCGGGTTTTGACAGGACTCCGGGATCTCATGAACCCCCTGGCTCCCCCACCTGTCGGGGATTTGAGCAGCTTTGCCAGCTCAACCCCAACTTCTGTGCCCCTCATGGATACCAGACCTGAACTCGCCTCTCGGTGCAACCCACCCCAGCAGGCTGCAATTGATCTGGTCGCGGCACTAAAATACCCTTTCGTGGTCGTTCAAGGGCCACCAGGAACTAGAAAAACCTATAATTTAGGTAACATGGCGCGTGACCTGTTCGGACCAAGTGGGGAGCTTACAAAACGCTCGCTGGCCAAAGTGGTTCCGCACAAAGTCGTCGGGACCGCACCTACAAATAATGCATGCGACGCTCTTGCGTGCAGCATTGTGTCGGAGACCAAGGATCTGGAAGCACCTCCCAAGGTTTTACGCATCTATAGCAGGCATTGGCTGCAGAATTCCAGCGTTCCAGAGGACCTCAATGCGTGCTATTGTCTCTGGGATGATGCGGCGACACGGCAGGCTCACGAACATGTCCTCACTGTGATTGAGGCGGCAGACATTATTGTTTGCACGGTCGACATGGCGGTTTTGCGCTACTCAGCTTTGCTGACCCTCACTGGGGGTTTTGCCGCCTGCATCATCGATGAGGCAGGGCGTGTCGGGTACGAATTCGCTTTTCTGCTAAGTACCCTGGCACAAACCACAATCTTGGGTGGAGACTTCCGGCAATTGGAACCTTTTATTCCAGCCCAACTCATGATCTTTAC
>JBCCFQ010000163.1:0-7242 GCA_039029655.1 Pseudomonadota bacterium
GAAAAAAAAACATTCTGAATACGAATTGACCGGATACATACTGCGAGGTTTTGTGCTGCGTTGCTTGTAACAGCATTTACTAAAAAGGGTGGACCTGATAAATTTATAAATACCGATTCCTCAAGACAAGTGATGCTAATAGCATAAACTAATTTAATGTAAATCGTTCAAGGTGGCTGTGGCCAGAAAAATCCCACACAACAACTGGATGGGTTTAGTCACGATTTGTCTCCTAAGCAAAAACTGAGGTGGCCGGTAGTTTAGCGCTGCTTGACCGGTTAATAGAAGTCACAACGTGAACTTTTGTTAAAAAATTCCTTTTTAATCTCGAAGGTTACGGGTCATTCCTAACAAATTTTGGGGGAAAACTTTGCATAAGAGACAATTTTTTCTTAATAAAGAATTGAGAAAAAATATATAATATGTTGAAAAATAACAGAATTAGGTTTTTTGCTTTGTAAATAATTGTTTTTTATCGAGGTCTAACCCGCATTTTTTAGTACCATGCGCCTCGAAAAAGCAATTTGAAGCTTGGGAGAGATTTTCATGAAAAACATTTTGGTTTTGATTGTCATCGCGGCATTGGCCGTAGGTGCGTATGTTTTCTTTACCGGATCTGAGGGTGGCGATACGCTGGATGGCGCTATGGACAAAATGTCTGAAGCTGCCGGAGATGCCGTTGATGCTGCTAAGGACGCCGGTTCTGCAGCAGCCGACATGGCTGGTGATGCCGTTGATGGAGCGAAAGACATGGCGGGTGATGCCGTTGATGCCGCTAAGGATGCCGGTTCTGCAGCAGCCGACATGGCCGGTGATGCCGTTGACGGAGCGAAAGACATGGCGGGTGACGCGGTTGATGCCGCTAAGGATGCAGGTTCTGCAGCAGCTGACATGGCGGGCGATGCTATGGACAGTGCCAAAGAGATGGCTGGTGATACAGTAGATGCCGCTAAAGAGGCAGCCGGTGATGCTGCGGATGATGCCAAAGCTAAAGCTGACGAGATGGCAAAAGACGCTGGCTAAGGCGTTTTTTTATCTAAAGAAAGCCGGCCCCCGTGGTCGGCTTTTTGCTTTATGGGATACCAAGAGTATGCTTTTGGCATCAAGCTAAACGAGGCGCATTATGGGTGGACTGTTTTTCGAAGAGTTTTCCGTTGGGCAAAGTTTCGAACACGCAATACGAAGAACCGTAACAGAGACCGATAACGTCCTATTCACCACCATGACCCACAACCCAGCCGCCATCCACTTGGATGCCGAGTACAGCAAGAATACGGAGTTTGGTGAGGTATTGGTGAATAGTATGTATACGCTGGCCCTTATTGTCGGGATTTCAGTAAATGAGACAACCTTGGGAACTACCGTGGGGAATTTGGGGTTTTCTGAGGTGAGTTTTCCCAAGCCGGTATTCGTCGGTGACACCATTAGAGTAGAAACAACGGTATCGGATCTCCGAGAGAGTCGTTCTCGGCCCTCGGTTGGTATCGTGACCTTCGAACACCGGGGCATAAATCAACGGGACGAAAGTGTGGTGGTCTGTAAGCGTGCGGCGATGATGTATAAGAAGGAGCCATAAGTCGGTGTTCCGTTCTTATCTGTTCTCTCCTGGGGATAGCGAGAAAAAGCTCGCCAAGAGTTTGGAATCTGGGGCCGACTGCGTCATCTTAGACCTCGAAGACTCGGTGGCAGTGGTGAATAAACCTAAGGCGCGGGCCTTGGTAACAGACTTTGTGCACAACCATGCCGACGACTACGATCGTATTTGGGTAAGGCTGAACGCCATTGAGTCCGATGAGTTTGAAAAAGACCTGGATGCACTTAAGCAGGCGGCACCCATGGGGGTTGTGTTGCCTAAGTCTAACTCCATTGATTCGGTGAAGGTGCTCAGCGACGCCCTGGACAGCGTGGAAAGCGCCAGCAAGCGGTCCATTGGCGCTACAAAAATCTTGGCCATTGCGACAGAAACTGCTGCCGGGGTGCTTAATATGTCCAGCTACCAGTCTGGGCACCCCCGTCTTGCGGGTTTGACCTGGGGAGCAGAAGATTTGGCCGCGGCACTCTCAGCTTCCTCCAACGTGGACGAGCAGGGCAATTTTTTTCATCCTTTTATCATGGCGAGATCATTGTGTTTGTTGGCGGCTTCCGCGGCTGGCGTGCCAGCCATTGAAGGCGTGGCCACTGACTTTAGAAACCTGGAGGTGTTGCGTCAGGACACTCTACGAGCGCGCCAAGAAGGCTTTTTTGGTCGGCTTGCCATTCATCCTGCCCAGGTACCTGTTATCAACCAAGCGTTTCTTCCCACAGCACAGGAAGTTGATTGGGCGAATCGAGTGGTAGAGGTTTTTGAAAGCGGTGAGGTTGGGGTAGCAAAACTGGACGGTAAGATGGTGGATATCCCGCACTACGCGCAAGCTCAAAAAATCATTGGGCTTGCTCAACGGTTTGCGGACTAGGGGCTAGGTTCATTCTTTGGTAAAACCGAAGCGCGACCACCACGGTCAACAGATTGCCCATCACCGCGCCTGCAAAGAATCCCGGTATTCCAAAAAAATGACTGCCTAGCCAGGCGGCAGGAATTAACAACACAAACAACCGAATGATACTTACCAGCATGGTTCGATAAGACTGATGTGCGGCGTTGTAGGCGGTGTTAAAGACAATCACACAACAATAGGCGGCCAAACCCAGTGGCATGATTCTAAGATACAAAGTCGTTGTGGAGATGACTTCAGGGTCTTCGCTAAAGAGGCCAGCAATGGGGGATGCGAGGATAAACAACACTGCGTATGCCAGCAACTGGAAAATCATCAGTCGTCTAAGGGTCAGCGACAAAGCGGTTTTTGCACGCTGAATGTTTCCCGCGCCCAAGTTTTGCGACATATAAGGCGATAGCGCTGCAGTGGCTGCAAGGGCCACTACAAAAGCCAGTGCTTCCACGCGTACCCCTGCGCCAAAAGCCGCTACGGCCGATTCTCCATAACTAGAAATCATAGCTGTAAGGACCACCATGGTGATTGGCGAGAGCATGTTGGCTATTGAAATGGGAGCCGCCAGCTTTATGACCCGTCCCCAAACCTTGAATAACTCTTGCTTTGGAGGCAAAGCAAAAACTAACAATTTTTCCCTAAAGTAGAGCAATGATAAGGCGGTACAAAAACCAAAGCTCCAACCGCACACCGTAGCCCATGCGGCGCCACGTATTCCCATAGCAGGCACCGGTCCCCAACCAAAAATAAATATGGGATCCAGAATCACGTTGATCAGGCCAGAGATCATAAGAAGAATGGAGGGCCACTTGGTGTCACCGGTGGCGCGAATGGCGCCGTTGGCAAGCATTGGGATGATCAGTAAGGCTGCAAACACGTACCAGATGTCTAGATATTCGTGAATTAAGACAATAGTCCCTGGACTGGCACCCAGGAGCCTAAACAACGGGTCGATGGTAGCGACACCAAGCCAAGAAACCAGCACCATAACCAGTAAGGCCAGTAGGATGGTTTCCGTTGTGATACGTGCCGCTCGGTTGTGGGCCCCTTGCCCGATGGCTTGTCCAACCATAACAGAGGTGGCAATACTGAGACCGATGGCAAGATTGACCACGGTGAACGCAACCGGCGCCACGAATCCTAAAGCCGCGAGTTCTTGAGTTCCCAGCAAACTCACAAAGTACGTGTCCACCAATTGAAAAGTCATGGCAGCGAATATGCCGAAGATCATCGGCACCATCATGCGGAACACGATGGGCCCGATGGGGCCGTCCAGTATGTCTCTGGAAGTAACTCGTTTCGATGACATTGGGCTGGGACCGATCCTTGACCTATGTTAGCGTTCGGGCATGAACGCCGCAGACTACATAAGCCTTATCCAAGGAGCAACCGTCTACGACATTGCGATAAAAACACCCTTGGATAGAGCTCAGAAACTCTCCCATCGTTTGGGTCATCGGGTTTGGCTGAAGCGAGAGGACTTGCAACCCGTTTTTTCATTCAAGCTACGTGGTGCCTACAACAAAATCAGTCAGCTAGGCCCGGAGGATCTGGAGAAAGGCATCATTTGCAGCTCTGCGGGTAATCACGCTCAAGGTGTGGCGTTGGCTGCGGGTAAGGTTGGCGCACGTGCTGTGATCGTGATGCCTCGCACCACACCCAGGATCAAAGTCGAAGCGGTTAAATCCCTGGGGGGCGATGTGGTGTTGACCGGGGATAGCTACGATGACGCTTACCAACACGCTCAGTTGTTAGTTAGGCACGAGGGTTTGTATTTTGTCCATCCCTTTGACGATCCGCTGGTGATTGCCGGTCAAGGCACAATTGGCATGGAGATATTGGAGCAACTGCAGACGCCGAGCACGGTATTCATACCCATCGGTGGCGGAGGGCTCGCCGCAGGCATTGCGCTTTACGTAAAAAACCAGAGTCCTGACACAAAGGTTATCGGCGTTGAACCTACAGATGCCGCCAGTATGCAAGCGGCTTTAAGGGCCGGTGGGCCTGTCACCCTAGATCACGTCGGTATTTTCGCTGATGGAGTCGCCGTCAAACGGGTGGGGGAAGAAACCTTTCGTCTGTGCCAGCATTATTTAGATGAAATCGTAACCGTGGATACCGACGAGACCTGTGCGGCTATTCGGGATGTTTTTGAAGAGACACGGTCAATTGTGGAACCGGCCGGAGCTTTGGCAGTTGCGGGCATGAAGAAGTATCTTGCCAGCTCTCAAGGTGGCCCGGAGGATGTGGTGGCTATTCTCTGTGGCGCCAATGTCAATTTTGATCGCCTGCGTCATATTTCTGAAAGAGCCTCTGTGGGCGAGCAGCAGGAAGCACTGATCGCCGTGGAGATTCCGGAACAGCGCGGCAGTTTCATGAGTTTTTGCGAGGCCATTGGTGATCGTAACGTGACCGAGTTCAACTATCGATTTAATGATCGCGAGAAAGCGAGAATTTTCGTCGGATTAGAGCTCATGGATGGCGTTGATGATAAGAACAGCTTAATAGAAGAATTACGAGCACTGGAGTATCCCGTCGTTGACCTAAGTAACAACGAAATGGCGAAACTTCATGTTCGACACATGGTAGGCGGCAGTGGCCAGGGTATGCAGAACGAACGGTTACATCGCTTCGAGTTTCCCGAGCGCCCGGGTACGCTGATGAAGTTTCTGCAAACCGTTGGCGGCGAGTGGAATATCAGTTTGTTCCACTATCGAAACCATGGCGCGGACTATGGTCGAGTCTTGACCGGGGTTCAGGTTCCGGATCACGAGCTACAGGAGTTTCATCATCATTTGGATGCGCTGGGCTATGTTTACTATGATGAGAGTGATAACCCTGCTTATCAAATGTTTCTAGCCTAGTTAGGAAAATGCTTTGTCCACACCGCGTCGCAACCGGGCAGAGTGGCCACGGCCTCTGCAATGTTTTCCACCTTGGGTAAGTGTTTTCGCCGCCAATGGTCTTGTTGGGCCCAGCGACTGACAACAGCTATGTAGAAATCCGTAACGCAAAGCCCTGAAGGCAATAGGAACGGGTTGCCAGATATTTGTTGTTCTACCAATGACCATCGTTTTCGCCATAGCTCCCGGGCCACTTCGCGAGTCTCTTCGGTAAGCTCTGTGTGTGCACAAAATCGCTCTGGGTAGTCGTTGATCTCCACTAAAGGGTAGATTTCGGTAGCAACGTATAATAGCCATCGCCAGGCTGTGTCTCTTTCGGCGATACCTATCGGCGGCAGTAAGGAGGAACTTTGGGCGTGGTTTTCCAACAGATGGACCAGAATGGCTACGGTTTCTGTCAGGGCTTGTCCGTCGTTCTTGACTAAGCAAGGTAACTTGCCCTGAGGGTTCACAGTTAGATAGCTAGAATCTCGCTGAGCGTTCTTTTCAAGGTCGATGCGAATGGTGTTGTAGCTTATCTGGAGATGGGACAACAACAGTTCGATGATGCTGGATCCGGACCTCAAGTCCCCATACAACGTATACATGTCTACTCCTGGTCTTGAAAGCGAGGCCTCGGTCACTTAACTTAACCGCAGGTCATCTTGGACGGTTCTGCGTGAAAGTCGAAGCCTATACGTTTTATCGAATTTTTAAATACACAGTTTATCTACTGTTGAGCTTAAACGTGGTGCTCTTCTTTAGAGAGGAGTATCTCGCCAACTTTGAGATTTATCCCAACGGCATTCCTTTAGGTTCAATTATCGAAGCCTATGCCGCTACCATAGATACCCTGGCCTGGGTGATCTTACTGCTGATGTTTGAGTTAGAGACCGCAGTAATACCTGATGAAAAGCTCAAAGGTGCACTCAAGTGGTGGATGTTGGCAGTCAGGACAGTCTGCTATGGTTTTATTGTATCCGCGTTTTTTGGCTACGTTGCCAGCTACTCTATTGTGGCAGCCGTGGAGCCGTTCGCCACAAGCAATTTGTGCGATTTGGTGGGTCAAGGTTATACCTACATGCATGATCTGGATGAGTATCCGGCCTTGTCCACGGAGATTTGTGGCTTATGGGCTGCTCAAGAACTCGTGCAAATATCGGGTACGCAGATTCTCGGAACTCAAGCGGCATCTGAAGCCATTATCAATTTGGCTATCGTTGACATCATCAATTCTGGGGACTGGATTGTCATCGTTGTCATGCTAGAGGTCGAGGTTTTCTTGCAACTTCGAAACGCCTTAACGCCGGCTCGGCTAAAAATAACAAAGCTTGTAAAGTCTATACTGTATTTGACGCTATTGGCCTGTGCTGTTTATTGGGGCATCCACGGCGATTTTTTGGATTTCTGGGACGCGTTTTTATGGATTGTGGCTTTCGTTTTCATTGAGTTGAATGTATTTGAGTGGAACGCGGAGACCAGACGAGCCGCAGAACCTCAGACCGCGTGAATCTAGGCGATGGTTTAAAAGGTGGGTATCACCAGGGAATGGTCTCCCCATGGTAATCCACAAAGCGCCCGGCGTCGGCCGAAGTCAGTGATGAAAACTGTCGTCTTAGAGCAGAAACGCTGTCTTCAACCGTAAGTTCTGCCGAAGGACCGCCCATGTCTGTCTTGACCCACCCAGGATTAAAAACACAAACGATGACATCTTGTTTTTTGACTTCCCCGGCGAGGGCAACCATGGCGCGGTTTACGGCTGCTTTGCTGGAAGGGTAGGCCAGTAAGCTTGACTTCCCGGTGCCTATTGACCCAACGATGGACGACCTCACCTGGCACGATTGGCTGAACCTTGCGTCGCTACTGGATGTCTC
>JBCCFQ010000164.1:0-7239 GCA_039029655.1 Pseudomonadota bacterium
CGTGGACAGCAAAGATCTTGCCATCAGGCGAGAATTCGAACGGCAACAGCGCCAATTCAATGACCTTGTCCACACTTGAGTCCAAACCGGTGGTTTCTACATCTAAGAAAACACCCAGCAGCTTGTCCGAGCCATCATCTGGATGATAGACATCTTTTGGGACAAATCGTCGGATGACTCGATAATCTTCGTGCTGGTTGAGGGTATGGGCAATACTGTCTAGGTCTAGGTCATTCACCAGCGCATATTAGCTCAAAAGGTTACCTTAGACTTACTTTTCCCAATTTTTAGCCTGCTCGGAAAGCACTTTTGCAGTAAACTCTTTGTCCGAGCGCTTTATGATTTCGAGGTTCAGTTGGACAAGCAAGACTCGGGTTTTTCAGTAGAGTTACTGCCCAGTAGTAGTCAGCCCATCACTGCTGTGCATTTGTCCACTGTTGCTTTTGTAGGTAGGGCCCGTAGAGGCCCCGTGGACCACCCAGTGCGGGTGGAGAGTTTCGCCGATTTTACCAAGCAGTTTGGTGGCTTGTGGCTTCCCAGTCCAATGTCATTCGCTGTGTATCAGTTTTTTGAGAATGGTGGCATTGCGGCGTACATCGTGCGAGTTTCCAGTGCAGGCCATCGAGCCTCAATCGAGTTACCTACCCAGGGTTCGTCCTGCCTTACTTTGGAAGCTTTAAACCCTGGAGGTTATGAGTTTCTCAGGGTGGCCATAGACTACGACAATATCGAGCTACCTTATAAACAGCTGTTCAATCTAACTATACAACGGACTTCGGATGCTGAAGGTGGGTTGGTTCTGGATCAAGAAATCTATGCTCGTGTGTCTTCAGTTCGAGGGGCGGCTAATTTTGTCACTTCGGTGTTAGAGGATTCCAAGTTAGCCCGTGTTCGGGGCGATGTGCCAATGGATCGACCTCTAACCACCTCTGACGATGGTGGTAGCGGTTACCGGAGTATAACCGGTAGTGGTCATGATGGGGCTACAGTTAAAGATGTCGACGTGCTCCAGTCTTGTTATTGTTTGAGGGGTCTTGATTTTCCCTTTCTCTGCTTACCACCCCCTAGTCGTCATCAAGACATTAGTGTTCAAGTTTGGCGATCCGCGTTGGAGTTTTGTCGAGAGTCAGACACGATTCTAATCGTGGATCCTCCTCGTTCCTGGCGTTCGGTGGATGACGTTCGGCATGGTGTTTCCACTCTAGGGATAAGAGACTCCCATGGGTTGCTGGCGTTTCCCGGTGTAGAGACTCAGACCCAGGGAAACAAACTGAGCTACCATGCGCCCTGCGGTGTTGTGGCTGGCTTATTAACGCGGGCGGGTGTAGAACGAGCGAGTTGGGAATTTCCCAAGGGATGGCGTGTACGAGGTGTTAAGCGTCTAGTTAGCCATTTGACCGACGCGCAAGCAAAGGTCCTAAACGAACTGGGCGTCAACTGTCTTCGGGAAATGAACGCCATCGCCAAAGTTCTGGATGGAGATAAGACACTAGCCAGTGATGGGGTGTGGTCTTCGTTGACCGCCGCTCGATTTGCGTATTTTCTCAGGATGTCGGTCAAGCAGGGTACACAGTGGGCAGTTTTCCTGCCAAATGATTCGGTGCTATGGCAACGTTTACGAAATCAAGTACACAGTTTTTTGAGCAAGCAGTTTGAGTGGGCTGTGGATGAACGGGACTTGGAGAATCTTTTTTATGTGCGTTGTGATGGCAGCACCAATCCTCCTGCGGAAGTTGATCAGGGAAGGATAAACATCGAAATCGGGTTCGCACTGGATACGCCAGGTCAGTTCCACAGGATCACAATCACTCACAACAAAGAAGTAGAGGAGCAAACTTAATGTCAGGTGAACCGCTGATCGCTGTTTTTATCGATTACGAAAACCTCGCTTTGGGTGTAAAGGACATGCGTGGCGTAAAATTTGAGGTGGCGCTTGTTTTAAAGAGGCTTTTGGAGAAAGGCAGGATTGTTTATAAACGGGCCTATTGTGACTGGAGTCGGTATAGAAACTCGGTTCGAGAGTTCCATGCCAATGGCGTGGAGTTAATTGACATACCCCACAGCAAGCTCAGCGGTAAGAACAGTGCAGACATTCGTATGGTGGTTGATGCCATCGACTTGTGTTACGCGAAACAGCACATCGATATATTCGCCTTAATTTCAGGTGACAGCGATTTTTCACCTTTGGTTTCCAAACTCAAGGAGAACGACAAGCGAGTGATGGGTTGTGGAGTTGCCAATTCCACGTCTGACCTGCTGATCGCTAACTGTGACGAGTTTATCTACTATGATGACTTGGCAAAAGTGGCGCGCAGAAAGAAATCCTCGAAAGCCAGCAAAACCGGTAAAGAAGATGAGAAGACACCGGCAATGGATATGCTTATTGAAATTGTTCGGTCTCTGCAGACCGAATACGATCCTTTATGGGGTTCACTGGTAAAGCAAACCATACGGCGCGTCTATCCAGGATTCAATGAAGGTTCTTATGGGTACCGAACGTTCGCTGAATTATTGCAAGATGCCGAAAGTCGAAAACTTGTGGCGATCGAGTATGACGAGAGTCGCGGTAACTACAAAGTAAGACTAAAAGGTAAGTGATGAGCCAATTTGAAAATTTTAAAGCGTTCTATCCGTATTATCTGGCAGAGCATGCCGATGCGAAGTGCAGAGCTATGCATTTTATTGGGACGACATTGGTATTGCTCACATTGGTCGTTTCATTGGTGAGTCAAAGGTACGGCTTGTTATTCATGTTACCTATTTTTGGATATGGTTTTGCTTGGTTTGGACATTTCGTATTTGAGAAGAACAAGCCTGCAACCTTTAAGCATCCCTTTTACAGTTTGATGGGTGATTTCGTGATGTATTGGGATATGCTGACGGGTAAGTTTTCTGAGTCGAAGGCTTAAGATTTCATCGCTGCCCTCCCGTCCTTTTCCCAGTCAATGTAGACTAGGGATTGTTCTCTTATAAGAATTCGAATAAATTCGCTAAAAACTAGAAATAATAAGGAATAACAATGACTTATTTTGTTACCGGGGCGACTGGCTTTATAGGCTCACGACTTGTCAAAAAACTATTGGATCGCGGTGGCGTGGTCTACTTTCTGGTTCGTGATGCTAAGCACAAAAAATTGCCAGAATTGTACGAACGCTGGGGTGTTGATAAGAAACGTGCGATTCCGGTAGTTGGCGACCTGACCAAAAAAAGATTGGGTGTCAGCAAGGCAAACATGGCCAAGATAAAAGGAAACGTGAAACACTTTTTTCATCTGGCGGCGATTTATGATTTGTCTTCGCCCCACGACGTGCAACACAAAATCAACGTAGAAGGTACCGAAAATACAATAGATCTGGCCACCCATATTGGTGCTAAGTGTTTCCATTTTGCGAGCTCCATTGCCGCGGCCGGTTTGTACGATGGTGTGTTTCGAGAGGATATGTTTGATGAAGCAACTGGACTAGAACATCCCTATTTTCGAACCAAACATGATTCCGAAGGTACCGTTAGAATGGATTGTAGTATTCCTTATCGAATTTATCGCCCAGGTATTGTTGTTGGAGACTCGCAGACAGGCGAGATGGATAAGATCGATGGGCCTTACTACTTCTTTAAGCTCATCCAAAAGATGCGTCGTAGCCTACCGCGCTGGATGCCAACGATTGGTGTTGAAGGCGGACGCTTAAACATTGTGCCTGTTGATTTCGTCGTGGACGCGATGGATCACATTGCTCACAAGAAAGGGCTTGATGGCGGTTGTTTCCATTTAGTTGACCCAGATCCAAAACGAGTCGGTGACGTGATGAATACATTGGCGCGGGCGGCTCACGCCCCGGAGATGGCTCTTCGGCTCAATATGCGAATGTTCGGGTTTATTCCCCCTTACGTTTGGAAAACAGTGGCCGCAGCTCCTCCTATACGACGAATGTTGCGGTCGGTTATGGAGGATTTAGGGCTACCTGATGGTGTTCTGAAATTCATCAATTTCCCAACACGCTACGACAATCGGGAAACTGAGGCGGCGCTAAAGGGGTCCGGCATCTCAGTTCCTGATCTCGACAGTTACGCATGGCGCCTTTGGGATTATTGGGAACGCCATATGGATCCGGAGCTGTTTAAGAAGAAGACTCTTGAAGATAGAGTTCGCAACAAGGTGGTTGTGGTGACAGGGGCTTCTTCGGGTATTGGGAAGTCTGTTGCGCTTCAGTTGGGAGCTGCCGGTGCTAATGTCGTCCTGGTTGCTAGGGGTAAAGAAAAGCTGGAGGAGACTCAAGCTCAGATAGTGGAGGAAGGTGGTCAGGCCGCCATGTACAGCGCCGATTTGGCTGAAGAGAAGTCTATCGACAAGTTGTTAAGGAATATCTACAAGGACTTTAAGCGTGTTGATATTTTGGTAAACAATGCGGGACGTTCAATTCGTCGTAGCATCAGCTCGTCCTACGATCGCTTTCATGACTTCGAAAGAACAATGCAATTAAACTATTTTGGTTCTCTGCGACTCATCATGGGTCTGCTTCCGGGGATGGCGGATAGGAAAAAGGGCCATATCATCAATATTTCGTCTATCGGTGTGTTGAGCAATGCACCGCGCTTCTCCGCCTATGTTGCATCTAAAGCCGCGCTAGACGCGTTCACTCGTTGTGCTGGAGCTGAATTTAAGCACGAAGATATTCATTTTACGACGGTCAATATGCCTTTGGTTCGCACACCGATGATTGCGCCGACAAAAATTTACGATAATGTGCCAACGATTTCACCAGGGGAAGCGGCAACGATGATTACCGATGCGATAATCACCAGGCCCATTCGAGTTGCGACACGGCTTGGAATTTTTGCAGAAATATCTCACCTTCTGTTTCCAAAAGTCACACAGGTTGGCATGAGTAGTGCTTTCCAAATGTTTCCGGACTCGGCGGCGTCCAAGGGTGAGAAGGGGGCTCAGCAGCCAAGTCCAGAGCAAATCGCTTTGGCGCAAATTACCAAAGGTATTCATTGGTAGATGCCTGAAGATCGATACCAAAGGATTTGGAAGACTGTTGCCGAAATACCGGCGGGCAGAGTTATGAGTTACGGCGAGGTGGCCAAGAGTGCTGGTTTACCCCGCCATGCTCGTTTCGTTAGCGTCGCGCTAAAGAGGGCACCAAAAGACATGGCATTACCCTGGCACCGTGTCATCAACGGACAGGGTCGTATTTCCTTTCCCAAAAACTCCAATGCGTACCGCCAGCAAAAAAAACGCTTGCGGGAGGAAGGTGTTCGGTTTGACAAAGACACAGTGGCCGTTGAGCATCGTTTTGACTCAGTAGAGGACGTGGATCGGTTGCTCTGGGGCCCGCAAGAGAGTTAATGACTGAGTTCGACGGTGCGCCTAAAGTCATTTTTTCCCATGGCAAGGAGAGTGGCCCGTGGGGCACTAAGATTCAACGCTTGGCCAAAGTTGCTGAAAGCTTGGGTTTTTCTGTGGAATCTGTGGACTACACAGGCCTTGATGATCCGGGTGCCCGCGTCGAAAAGCTGCTCCAACAACTTGATGCAACCCCACCTCAACTCTTGGTTGGCTCTAGCATGGGTGGTTATGTCTCAGCGGCGGCTGCAACGAAAATTCCAACAAGAGCTTTGTTTCTGATGGCGCCGGCGGTGTTTGTTCCAGGCTACGACGATACCGAGATTCGGGATTTAGCGTGTCCAATAACCGTTGTGCATGGTTGGCGGGATGATGTGATTCCCGTCGAATGCGCTTGGCGATTTTCGATGTTGCATGGAGCAACGCTACATGTACTGGATGATGACCACCGTCTTGTTGGTAGCTTAGACTTTGTTGAGAAATTGTTCACAGACTTCTTGGGTTCGACCTAGGCGATAAGTCGGTGGAAAACAAAAACAAAGTTCGACTCATTCTGATCCTGGGTATTTGTTTCCTCGGATTGCTAGTACTGGCGGCATTTGTTTTTCTCGCCGATGCTGGTCTGTCTTTGTGGATGGAATTGCAGCGTCAAAGTGCGGTTGTTCGATACAGCGTCATCACGCTGTTTGCTACTCTTTTACTAGGTTTGGGGTTTTTGGTCTTTCGAATCCTCATGCCAAAACGTAAAACTCATGCAGAGATGCCGCAGCAGGTGTCGGCTAATGATTTGGCAGAAAGGTTGGAGGGCGCTCGCAGTCTCGGCATCGACACCCGCCAAGCGGAACGCGAACTGATTGAACTCAGTCAACGCCGAGAAAGTGGGAGTCTAACGGTGGCTTTGATGGGTGAGGTGAGTGTTGGCAAGAGTTCTTTGGTGCGCGCGTTTTTACCTGACGCTGTACTTGAAGTCAGTGTTCTCGGAGGGTCCACCGCCGAAGTTAACCGATACGAGTGGGTTAGCAGTGATGGCGATAGCATCTTGATTTCTGATCTGCCGGGGTTCAATCAGGTTTCTGGTGAAACGGAACAGCTAGCAATTGATGAAGCGCTACGCTGCCACATTGTTGTGTTTCTATGTGAGGGAGATCTGTCAAGGACTGAGTTTGAAGCGCTGAAGCGGCTGAGTGACTCGGAAAAACCGGTGATCTTGGCGCTTAATAAGGTCGACTCCTATACTGTCGAGGAAGTCACTCAAATTCGTGACGTACTCAAGGCGCGCATGGATAGTCTGTTTTCAGAGGATATGCACGATTTAGTGTTCATTTCCACACGCCACAATGAACTCGACGAATTGCGCTTGGCGCTGCAAAGACTCATTCGTGTGGATGTTGGTTTGTTAGAAAAGCTCAGGGATTCTGCGGTCTTCAAGTTGGCCGACAAAAAGCTTGCAGAAGCCAAATCAGAGCACGCTTATGTGGCGGGACAGGCCCTTGTCTCAAAGTATACTGGACGCGCCGTTGTTGGTGCATTGGCGGCAGTGGCTCCGGGTACGGATATACTGATTCAGGGTTATTTGGGCACCAATCTTGTCCGAGAATTGTGTGAGACGTTTGATGCGCCGGTCAGAGAACTCGATATCAAACGGTTCCTCGAAATTTGCGAGCAACATATTGGTAGAACGACTCCAATGGTGCTTGCTATCGCTGGAAATGGCTTCAAGGCTTTTCCCGGGATTGGTACTCTGGCGGGTGGTTTGATTCACGCTGCTGCTTACGGGCTTATTTTTGACTCCTTAGGCAACAGTTTGTTGGAGACGCTAAGACGCCAAGGAACCCTAGAGACATTACAAGCAACGGCGTTGTTTAAGGAAAAGTTGAGTGAAGATTTGGAAAAGC
>JBCCFQ010000165.1:0-7213 GCA_039029655.1 Pseudomonadota bacterium
CGGACAGGTAAGTTTCACGGGACCCTCCGTTAACTTGTCATTGGTTGATGGCCAAGTTCACCCGCTAGTTTTGGTCGATGTGAGTGACCGTGAGGAACATCGCTTTGTCGTGGATACAGGCGCCGCTATAAATGTCATTGACAATGACATTGCCAAACGACTTGGGTACGAGGTGATTGGCACAACCGAGATTGGCGCACCCGGGGGACCAAGGATTGCCGCCGACATTGTTCATGTACCGGAGTTGGAAATCGGGGAACTGCGAATCACGGACGCGAAATTCGTCACCATGAATCTCAATGAGTTTAGTCATGGCATCATGCAAGGTGTGCTGGGTCTGCCTTTGTTTCAAGAATACCTACTGACATTCGACAAACCGAATGGTGAAATCCGGCTTTCCCATGCGTCCTTGTCTGAGCAAGATGAGCACGTTGTTTCTTACAGCGACGTAGATTCTCACATACAAGTCACATTGGATGTTGCGGGACGCCCTGTTCCTACACACATTGATACGGGATCAATGGCAAGTTTTACGTTACCTATTGAATTGATGGAAACACTACCCACTACCAAGACCATGAAAGAGTCTGGAAATGCCGCACTGGTGGGTGGGAATCGAAAAATAAGTGGTGCTACGCTGGATGGGACCATTCGCTTTGCAGGTTTGGCCTACCAAAATCCTCGGCTTGGGTTTATGGATCCATCACCGGGGTACGGCAACCTTGGAAATCGGATTCTCGGTGAGTTGATCGTTTCTGTGGATCAGAGAAAAAAATTGATCTCCTTCCAAAAGCCGCAACAGGATCCCGTTGCGAACACTAATTCGACTCGCCAGCTTGGTCTCGGGATCCGAGGAGTGCCAGGTGGTACCACTTTGGCGGTGACGAGCGTTGCGCCGGAGTCCATTGCCGAACGCGCGGGTTTCAAGGTCGATGACACCTTAACTTCAATAAATGGAAAACTGATGAGTGACTACGACATGGCCGAGTTGGGCACGCTCATGAAAAGTACCACGCCGCTGGTTGTTGGAGTGGAACGTAACGGGCAAACTCTCACTATCGAAGTTCCTTGAAAGATCGCTAGCATGACACGAAGGCTGACAGAGTTGGAGGGGGTTTGCTTAGCCCTTATCGATAAGTACGATCGGTGTACCGCTTACCGGGTGCGACGGGAACTCCAACAAGCGCCATCGTCTCACTGGCGTGGTTCAGCAGGGTCGGTCTACCCAATGCTTTCAAGGTTGGAGGTGGATGGCTTTCTTAAATCGGACAGCGATTCTGATGATGGGCGCGGCCGGAAAACACTTCACGTTACCAAAGCCGGCAAGGCTGCCGTTAACGCATGGATAATGGCTGGTTCCGAAATCGATGTCATTTCGTCAGTGACAGACCCACTGCGTTCCCGTTCGTTTTTTCTCGGTGTGTTGAGTGATAAGCAGAGGGCGCAATATCTGGATGCGTCCATCAATCAGTTGGAAAAGTACTTGTCAGAAACCAAAGCCCATCTAAAAGATAGATCCGCGGAAGTAGACCAGTTCGAATATTTTGGATCACTGGGTGCCGTAAAGGTAACGCAAGCACGACTAGAGTGGTTGAAATCGGTTCGGAAACAACTGAAACAATAGGCGCGAGCCACCCGACTCATGGCCACGGCTGCTCGATGACAGAGCGGGAAAAAGTCAGCAAAGTCATGACCGGTACCTATCTCGGTACCTATCTCGGGTACCTATCTCGCGGCCACCGCTATTGAAACAATCTGATTAGTAACTGATACTGGCTATTGCGGCCGACCAGACTCTATGGTCTACGATTCGTGGTTAGGCTAGCAACGGCGCGGGAGTTCGCCTGCAAACGGGGGGTTTGGCGGTGGAAATAGTCATTAATCGGCATCAAGGGTTCAGGGTTTTTGTGACCTTGCTGTGTGCTATGACACTAGCGCTTAGCGGTTGTACTTCGGTGTATACGGTGACACCAGAAAAGGCGACTGATGACAAACGCGTACTACGGGTTGGTAAACCGGTCACGGTGGTTTTCAATGATGGTCGCAGCATGAGCGGCACCATCGCGAGTTTCGACAAAGGGCATATCACGGTCATAGATGAGTCTAATGGGGCTCGGCAGAAAATTGCATTCTCCACAATCAGTGAAATTAGCGGCCGTCGAGTCAGTGTTGCCAAGACGACTGGGTTAGTCATCGCCGGACTGTTTGCCGCTATGGTCGCCGCGTTGGCTTCTATAGATTGTTTTATTTTTTGTTTTTCCGATACCTGAACCGTTTCTTACCTAGGTGCCGGTCACCGACTTTATTGCCTTTTTTGACTTATGTCAGGTAAATAGGCGTCGACCACCATTCCCACCAATTGACTCTCCCGTAACTGGAGACCGTATACTTTCCGGGTGGGTAATCGTCTAAAAATTGGTGACTTTGCACGCCTGGCGGGCGTGTCGGTGAAAACTCTCAGATTCTATGCGGATGAGGGAATTTTGCTACCCCGGGAGGTTGATCCTGACTCGGGTTATCGTCTTTACGATGCAGATCAGGTCGGTGAAGCGATACGTATCTTGAATTTGAGGGAAGCTGGCGTTTCTCTCGCTGACATAAAAAGTCTCTCGGCTAATGAACAACCGGACTTAATTGCTAAGCTTCGCCAGCAGCGCGCATATCTCTTAAAAGAAAAAGCCAAGATTGAGGGCAAACTCAATATCGTTGAAGGACTGGTCCAGGCCATTTCCGGGATTGGCCCAGTTGCTATCGAGCAGATACGTATTGTCAGTATCGAACCCGAGTTTGTGTATTCCGTTCGAGCACAACACGACGTAGACAGCGGCGTTATCACCGATGCTTTTGAGCATGCTGAAAGCGTGGTATCCAAAGGCGATGCTCGTGCTAATCGATCACCTTTCCTGTTGGTGCACCGTAGTGATACTGGCGAGTATCGAGACGTTGAGGTGTGCATTCCCGTTCGCGATGATCGCATCGATGCACTACCGGTGCGCTTAATTGCTGGCGCGCAAATTGCCTGTGCCGCCACTTTTGTCGGTGCCTACACCCAGTCCGCCGACGTGGAAGGGCACTTGCGAGATTGGATTAGGGAAGCGGGTCTGGTATCTGCTGGGCCGGTTCGCGAGGTCTACCGAAAATTCGGTGCCGATCAAGCGGACTACACATTGCCCACCACCATGGTGACTTCCCGAGGGGATCAGTATGTGACTGAGCTGCAAATTGCATTGAACTGCCCCACTTAAGTTTCACAATCAAACAAGGAATATTAAATGTTTCAAAACAGGTTTTTGAGCTTATGTCTGGCGATCCTGATTGCTTCTGTAGTTTCAGCCGTCTTGCTATGGACGCAAGATGCGCACGCATCAGTTTCAGATCTTCCCCGGAAGGATGATCGTCCGTTAGAAAATATCGCTGGTTTCAAAACCCACTATGGGTCCGTTCGGGTAGAAAGTGATGTGCGTTTGCGGACGCTGATAACCATACCGGAGAAGCCTAAGACACCCACTCATCCACTTCTCTTTACCCAATGGGTATCCTGCGGCAGCCTTGAGTTTAAGAACGATAACAATCAACTGGCAATGATTGCGCGAGACTCCGGTCTCGCCTTAGTACGAGTAGAACGCGCAGGTTCAGGGGACAGTGAAGGTCCTTCTTGCGGGGAGTTGGACTACAACACTGAAGTGCAGCACTACATAACGGCTTTCAAAATGTTACTTAATAGCGAGCTATTCGATTCCAGTGAAGTTTTTGTGTATGGCTCCAGTCTGGGTTCAACCACAGCGCCTCTTGTGGGCCTCGCGCTGCAAAGCGCAGGACACAATATCGCCGGCATCGTGGTACAAGGCGGAGGCGGACTTACACACTATGAACGCATGCTCAACTTTGATCGAATCTATTTAGAGCGACGTCCTGATGCCGTGTCTCCGCAAGAAATTCACAATGAAATGAATGCCAGAGCCAAGTTTCACGCAGCCTACTTAATTGAAGAGCGACACCCAGACGAAGTGGCTAAGGACGGTCCCGACATGGCGGCTGTGCGGGGAGATGTTCGCGGACTCAGTGACACCCATCACTACGGTCGCCCCTTTCGTTGGCATCAGCAAGCAGCTCAGCGAAATTTCTTACAGGCGTGGGCTCTGCTAGACGCTCAGGTTCTTGTGATCTTCAACGAGTTCGAGCAGTTTGAAGTTCAACACGGACATCAGGTGATTGTGGATACGGTGAATAGACTTAGGCCCGGTACCGCAAGACTGGTTGTACAGCGTGGACTGGGGCATAGCGGATGGCGTTTTGAAAACGCCATCGAGGCCTATGAAGATAAAAAGGGAAAACCCGAGCCGTCCACCACGGCAAACACCATCGTCCAATGGCTGCGTGCTCAATGATAGGTAAAACAATGATAGGTACCGGACACCGGCCATTGACTTATTGATGGTGGCGCGTCCGGATTGTCTATCGGAAAGTGAATCAAGACGGCCAGTAGGACACATTCGACTGGACTAGTGGCTCCTGCGGCCAGGACGTCCCATTTGGATTGACGCCCGGTCTCTCCGTGAACCGTAAGGGCATCCAGAGAAAACGGTGAAGGAGGACCATTGCCATGGCAAGGCCCCATTGTCTCGAAGGTTTAAGGATGATCTTCGAAGTGCTTCCGGTGCATTCACACCCTCGAACATGAGATCCATGAAGTGTTGCATGAGATTTGCGGTTGATTGGTCATCGACATTCCATAAACTCATGACAATCTGACTGCAGCCCGCTAGTTGAAATGCTCTTGACAGACCAACAATACCGGCATCATGTACACCGCCAAGGCCGGTTTGGCACGCGCTGAGAACAACCAGTTTTGCGGACAGTCGTTCATGCTGTATCTCCCGCGCGGTCCAACGGCCAGGTGTGCCGTCGTCGGGTGCTAGTGCGATAAAGCTGTCGTCTAAGGGATTTGTAGTACTGGCGACGCCGTGAGTTGCCAAGTAAATGATGTCCGCTCTTGAACGAGCACTCGCTAGCACGTTTTTTTTGGTAGCTGTTTCTTTAATCAACGGTGTGACGCCAAACCTATTGGCAACGGTTTGCGCTTCACGCTCGGCACCAGGCAGGTTTGCCAAGTGCCATTCGGTGTCGCCGAACAGAGGATTACCGACGACTAAAGCATGCCTGAAATCCATCGGCCCTTGATTGGGCCGCCTCCCGCTCTCTTCAAACAAGTCAGCTAAGCTTGGTGCAATCATAGTAGATACACGGTCAACAAGTTGCGCGCCATCCAGGTAAAGCAGCGGGAAGGGCACCGTGCTGAGTTCTCTGCTGGGCACGATAACGATATGGTCAATAGAATTTATGACTATCAAGTCTCGAACGGGTTTCGGTAAGAGTACGCTGGACAGCTGTCCAACTGTTTGTTCGAGCGACGTGCTGTTTCCCGGGTCGTCGGGTTGGTTTTTTCTCCTGGCGTCCCGGTGCACCGGGATACGAGAACGTGTGTACTCGTCTACGCCCAGCCCTTGTCTGAGTTGCATGACATGTCGGGATAGGGCCGCGGGTACCATCGAAGTTGAAGAGACACAAAAGTCACCAGCCGTGATGGCCCACACCTTGTGTCCGAAATCACCGAGTTCATATAGAAGTAGTGCCGCTCTGTCAGGAAAAGAATTCTTCAACACTTGAACGATATCATCGACTCCAACGTTCAACTGCAAGTCTCGCGGACTAAATCCTCGACTGTCCTCCAAATGGGATGATCGTTTCTGATGTTTTGAAGCCGCAATACGAAATTCAGCTCGTTCAGTCTTGGACGCATCGGCCATGGTAAAGGCCCTCTAAATGCAATGATGGTAGCTAGCGAAAGCAGATGCCCACTCGAAAACGCTGGTTTTCGCGGAGATGGGGTGCTTTGGCAAGTCCGTAAGCAAAAACGCGATCATCTTCTATCTTGAATCGCACTCGTTTTGGACCAAGTATAGCAGCTTCTCGAAATTGCAACTGACCGGCACCTCTTAAATGGGCGGTCGGACAACCAAGATCCAAACCTGCCTAAAGAGACTATAATCAGTGTTAATGACTTGCAGACTACGCTTCGGGCTAAGAGATGAAAAGAGCGTTTACCCTAATAGGTTTGGTTGGTGTATTGCTTGGATGTTCGCAGTCTCCGGATTACTTAAGCAATGTGCGTGCATTTGAAGAACATAAAAATCGCGGTGACTTGGAGTCTGCACTGGCACTGTTTGCGGAAGCACCGATTATGAATTTTGGCGTGCTCGGTAGCCTTGAGGGTATGGCTGAACTTCGGGGTATTCTCGAGTACGATGTTGCGCTAAATACGCATCTGCAGTTTGATGGGTGTGAAGTGACGGGACGGGAGGTAAGTTGTCGAGTCATCGAGACGAATGATTGGCTTAAGACGGCGGGCATTGATTTCATTGCATACGACGAAAACAAATTCACGTTCTCATCAGATAACCGGATTGAAGCTATTGCAGCTACCCTGTCGGAGGACTCAGCACAACGGCTTGGTGCGGCCATGACTGAGTTTCACGAATGGGGCACTACGCACCATCCAATGCAATATGGCGCTTTATTTTCTGAGGATGGGAAATTCATTTACAGCGGTCAAAACGCTGCAAAGGTAATGGCCTTGCTGAAGCTATGGCGAAACAACTAGCTAAGGGCTCCCAGTCCGGATTTAAGAAATCACGCACTGACTCCAATTCCCCGGTCATCAAGTCGTTGCTCTGAACTTGTATGGTGCCATCTGGGTTTTGCCACAGGAACTCTATAGTGTCACCCTGTCGGCGGATTTTCGTGTCAACGGCGCAGCCATTTGTGTGGAGCAGAGTTTCCTGTCCCAGACTGGGTGGTGTTGCGGTTATCAACAGGCATGTGAACGTGGTTAGAAAGAGACACAGTGGTTTACAGTAAGTCATCGTGGTATTGGTTTTGTTGTGACGCCACAATTAAACAAGATGCGGTGGTTATTTACCTGATCAACACTTGATTTCTCGCTGATTCGGTCGAATGAGGGCTTTTTGTCGTAAGGAGATTCATTGATTTAACATAGTGATTCTAACTGACGGGGCACGGCAGGTGCCGGTCACCGACTTTATTGACTTATTTGACTTATAATTCGTAAGTGAATCTAGCCGCCACTCTAATCATTGGTTTTTCTGTCGTCGCGTCCGTCGTTTTGTTCGTGACCTACGCTGTTTTTCTGCAC
>JBCCFQ010000166.1:0-7208 GCA_039029655.1 Pseudomonadota bacterium
GTCAAGGATCCGCCTAGAACCAACGATCGCAATGTCTTAATGGAAGAAGTGGTGAACTGTTACAAGTTTTTCATAAACGGTTTACTGGACGTCACCGACAATGTTGTGGATGGCAATGTCATAATCCCGGATGCTGTCCGACCAACGGATGGCGAAGATCCCTATCTGGTGGTGGCCGCCGACAAAGGTACTGCAACTTTTTCAGACATCGCAAACGGTGTTTCCGAGGATCATGAGTTCTGGTTAGGAGACGCATTTGCTTCGGGTGGTTCTGCGGGCTATGACCACAAAGGCATGGGCATCACAGCCAGAGGCGCTTGGGAGTCTGTCAAACGCCACTTTAGAGAATTGGGTACAGACACCCAAACGGAGACGTTCACAGTTGCCGGTATTGGCGACATGGGCGGGGATGTGTTTGGCAACGGCATGTTGTTATCCAAACACATAGGTCTTGTGGCGGCTTTTAACCACATGCACATCTTTCTTGATCCAGATCCCGATCCGAAAGCAAGCTTTGAGGAACGAAAACGCTTGTTTGAGCTACCCAGGTCTACCTGGGCAGACTATGACACAGACTTAATTTCCGAAGGCGGGGGTATATTTCCTCGTACAGAAAAATCCATTCCTTTAAGTCCGCAAATTCGACAACTACTGGGGGTTTCCGAAGAGCAACTTGCTCCTCAGGAACTCATTCGGTACATATTGCGCATGGATGTGGATTTGTTATGGAATGGAGGCATCGGCACCTACGTTAAGTCAACAACGGAGACTCACTCGGATGTTGGCGATCGATCCAACGACAGTTTGCGTGTGGACGCAACGGAACTGAGCTGCAAAGTTATCGGCGAAGGCGGCAACTTAGGGTTTACCCAGCTTGCACGAGTTGAATTCGCACAAGGTGGTGGGCGTGTAAACACCGACTTTATCGACAATTCTGCGGGCGTCGATACATCCGACCGAGAAGTGAATATCAAAATCCTCTTAGGTCTAGCGCGCCGTGACTCTGACCTGACAGGTGCACAACGAGACCAACTACTGGCAACGATGACTGACGAGGTAGCTCACCTCGTATTGCGGAACAACTATTTGCAAAGTCAGGCCATCAGCATGATGGAGCTAAGAGCGTCGGAACGCATTAATGAACACCACTACTTTCTCAAAGCGTTGGAGAAATCCGCTGGCCTGAACCGGGGCCTTGAGTTTCTTCCATCTGATGAAGAAATACTTGACAGACGAAAGAAAGGGCACGGACTTACTCGCCCGGAGCTGGCTGTCATTCTTGCTTACAGCAAGATTAGTTTGTACAACGCTTTGTTGGAATCTGACGTGCCGGAAGATCCTTATTTAGCCAAAGAGTTAGTGCGCTACTTTCCTGCACCTCTACAAGAAAGCTACGAACAGTTGATGACGCAACACCCACTCCGCCGGGAGATCATAGCCAACGCAATTAACAACAGTGTTATCAACAGAATGGGGCCAACCTTTGCCAGACGGATGCAGGAAGATACTGGCGCTGATGCTGCAGCCGTTGCTAGGGCGTATACATCAGCCAGAGAAATCTTCGACATGCGAGTTATTTGGGCAGAAATTGAGGGCCTGGACAACGAAATCCAAGCCAACGCCCAATACGCCATGATGACGGAGACCACACAGTTACTAAAACATGTCACACGTTGGTTGCTGAGCTCTCAAACAAAGACAGTCTCAATTTCTGATGTGGTGGCAGAGTTTAGAGAGGGTGTGGCGAAATTGTTTGATCACCTTCCGGTTCTCTTGGCGGGCTCCGAACTGACCCGATTCAAAGAAGCAGCCGAGCTTTATTCGAGTATTGGCGTGGGTGACCGACTATCTCAGCGAATCGCCGGACTTCAATTCATGCGACCTGCTCTGGATATCGTTCAGGCCGTCAATCAAACTAAACAGGAGGTGTTGCACGTAGCTGAGGTGTACTTCGAAGTTGGTGCATCACTCACCATCAATTGGTTGCGAGATCAAATCGAAGGCCTGGCCGTTGAAGGACACTGGCAAGCCAGCGCACGAGGAACATTGAGACAGAATCTCTATGACATCCAGCAAGAAATTGCTAGTAACGTCATTAAGCGGGGTAACAAAAAGGCGCCGGACCGGTCAGTTAAACGCTGGATGGAAAAGCAAGGTCACCAGGTGGCACGAGCCAAACAGGTCTTACAGGAAATGAAAACAGCCGGGCCAATGGACTTCCCAACGCTCTCAGTGGCCGTACAAGAGATACGTAAACTCACTCACTAGGATAAGACTATGCCGCGATGTCATGAACACAATATTCTCGAAGAGGTGGCAGACGAAGGCCCCTTTGGAATCCGTCTCACCGTGCTCGACAGTGATCCCTTCGCGTCATTGGTCGGTTCTGAGTGGGAAAAATTTAAGTGGTACCCCACCGAAACCATGCGTGACAGCGCACTGATTGAAATGGCTAGGCAACACCAGTATTCCCGTAGTGGAGACCGCCCGACCTTACGTTACGAAAAAGTGCAAAAACAGGCTTAATTAGTAGCTTTTATCCCACGGGAAAATGGGTTGTTTCAACTCATCCAGACGCGGGTAGATCCTTGGGATGACATCAGCATCCCTCTTGGTCAAAAACTCCATTAGATCTGTGACTCCAGAAAATTCCGAAAGCATCAACAAACTGTATTGCGTCGGAGGCCACAGTGTCAGTTTCCTATTGTAGAAAAGACTCAACGCCTGAGTGGGTCTCAACAAATGGTGCGCCAATGCTTCCACACCGTCGTGCCTAACCGTTTGCCCCACCGGCAATGCTGCGGTAAAAAATCGGGTATCAAATCGTTTTGGCCGCCCCTTCGGCGTTAGCCAATGACTGGTGTACACCACGTCCTCCAAATCAAACCTCGATTCGCGACATAAATCCAAGAAACTCTTTTCATATGGTGCAACACCATCTTCCTGGCTCAAACTGACGCCTCGCTCTGCGCAGCCAAGCAATAATCCGGCTTCTTCAAAGCACTCTCTCACCGCCGCGATGCGAAATGCGTCGAACGAAAGATTTGGATCGTCAAAACGCGGTCCGATGGTATCGGCGCCAATAATCACGTCTTTCCAAGCCGCGTGACTGTCTTCCTTTTCCACAGCCCCACCGGGAAATACAAATGCGTCTCCATAATGGGCACCACCAATTGTCGGATTACGCGCAAGCAACAGCACTTCCAGGTGATTGTTATTGTCTCGCACAACAACGACGGTTGATGCGGCCCGTATCTTTTCAGTCATAAACACTATCCTACCGATATAGATTCCGAAGACAATGCGCAATAACAAAACCTGATAGACTCTTTGCCCATGATCAAAAAAGCAGAACCAAAGGAAGCCCGGGACTTTCTTGCAAAAAACCCAGGCCTGGAAAGCATCGACCTCATCATTCCAGATATCAATGGGGTTTATCGTGGCAAGAGGATTCAACCCGAACATTTGGTGCATGCCTTTGAAGACGGTATCTGTTTGAGCAAGTCCTTATTCGCTTCGGACATCACCGGCGAAACCGCGGACGACGCAGAACTGGGTTTCGAAATAGGCGACATGGATTGCACTTGTTGGCCCATTGCCGGGACCTTGACTCTATCTCCCTGGAAGAAACGTCGCGAAGCGCAGTGTCAAATGATGATGTCGGCGGAAGGCGGCACCCCTTACTTAGGCGACCCGCAAAACGCATTGGATAAAGTTCTAGAGTCATTTTCTGCGTTGGGCCTGACCCCAGTAGTTGCCATTGAGTTGGAATTTTATCTCATTGACCGCAACCTGGATGGCGAACGAAAGCCTCAGCAAACCGTGTCACCCGTCACGGGAAAACGCCAGACAAAGACTCAGGTCTATAGCATCACGGATCTAGATGATTACGGAGACTTTATCGCCGATGTTGATTCGGCCTCTCGGCTGCAAGGGTTGCCTACGGACGTTGCGGTGGCTGAGTATGCGCCCGGTCAGTTTGAGATTAACCTCATGCATCAGGCCGATGCACAACTGGCCTGCAGACACGGCCTTCTGTTGAAGAGACTGATAAAAGGCGTTGCTCAAAAAAATGGCATGGAGGCAACTTTCATGCCCAAACCCTTCGCTGATCTAGCGGGTAGCGGCACACATATCCACGTGAGTCTATTAGACAAAAACGGGCAAAACATTTTTGCGGGCGAAGAGCCCAACGCCAAGCTAAAAAGCGCAGTCGCGGGCACTTTAGCCTCTATGAATGAATCGATGTTAATTTATGCACCCAACGCGAATTCATACAGACGCATGGTGGAAGATTGGTATGTCCCTTTGTCTCATACTTGGGGCCTAAATAATCGAACTGTCGCTTTGCGTATACCCACGGGGAGCATCAACGCAATGCGTTTGGAACACCGGGTTGCCGGGGCAGACGCAAACCCCTATTTACTCACGGCCAGCGTGTTAGCAGGTATGTATCACGGTATCCATGAATCCCTTGATCCACCGCCCATGGTAACAGGCAACGCTTATGAGCAGGATCATCCAAACTTACCCGCCGAATGGTTAGAAGCCATCAACACTTTCCGACAAGGAAAACTGATGGAACGCTATTTAGGTGACGAAATTTGTCGAGTTTTTGTAGAAACCAAGCAGCAGGAATACGACGTTTTTAAAAGCATCATTACGCCAACGGAATACGATTGGTACCTAAGGTCTAACTAAAAACTAACTGTCGCGGGTCGCATATAGGCACAAAAACTCGACTGCAAGAGACGCGCCAGCCAGTGCTGTGATCTCACTCACATCATAAGCCGGTGCCACTTCCATCAGGTCCATGCCCACCAGATTTAAACCTCGTAGCCCACGAATAATCTCCAAAGCCTGGGTGGTACTTAAGCCGCCACAAACCGGTGTACCGGTTCCAGGGGCAAAAGCAGGATCAAGACAATCGATGTCGAAGGTTAAGTACACCGGTCTATTACCCAGTACTTGTTTGGTTTTTTCGATCACCGCCTCTACGCCATGTCGGTGCACCCAGGGTGCATCCATAATATTGAAATCCATGGGCTTGTCATTGGTGGTCCGTAAACCGATTTGGACCGAGTGCGCCGCCTCAATAGAACCTTCGTTGGCAGCATGAAAAAACATGGTGCCATGGTCGATACGCCCCTCTTCGTCTTCCCAGGTGTCTGAATGGGCGTCGAAATGCAACAAGCATAGGGGCCCATGCTTTTTGGCCGCAGCACGCAACAAAGGATAAGTAGCAAAATGATCGCCGCCTAACCCCAATATTGCCACGCCAGCATCGACGATTTCGCTGGCCTGAGTCTCAATCTCTGCGGGCACGCCCTGAGGTCGCCCAAAGTCAAAAATACAATCCCCATAATCTGAAACGGCCAAACGCTCAAACACGTCAAATTCCCAGGGATAGGGTCTTTCCCAAGCTGCAATTGAAGAGGCGGCACGTATCGCTCTTGGACCCAAACGGGCACCGGATCTATTGGTGGTGGCAGTGTCGAAAGGTACCCCTAGGACTGCAACATCAACACCCTCAAGGTCTTTAGAATACCTACGTCTAAAAAAACTAAGCGCACCAGAGTAGGTAGGTTCATTAACGCGGCCATAAAAACTGTCGGCTAAGAATGCTTGATCACCGCTAGATTTATGCGTCATGGAGCCCCCAGTGCAAAAAGACTTTCTTGTGGCCCCCATACTAATTGAGATCAGCAACAAATGCTAAGCAGCGTAACCAAACAACCGTCGTGTTCGGATCGCCTCCGCAACAGGTTCGGGCACTTGACTGGTCCAGGTGGAGTCACCAGAAGCGATACGTTGCAATACTTCTGTTGACAGGATGTCTAGATACTCTTGTTTGATGTCTCTCAGTTGGACAATGCTGCCTATGCTCTGTAGGTAGTCCAGCAAGCCGTCCTTTGGGTTGTTGAATTTTACGGTATCCACCGTATCAACCACTCCGGTTGTTTGGTCCTTTTGCGGATAAACATACAGTCTCAGAGCTTGGCGAAACAATCGACCAAAACTACCGAGCAACCCACCTTCCAAGGTCTCATAGTAAGCATCATCGAAGACATTCATCATGGTACCTAAACCCATAGTGATACCAATGGGTTGATTGGTACAGCGAAACAAAAATGCGGCCAAGCGATAGAACTCAAAAAAGTCGGAAATCATGACCATATGGCCCGTGGTCTCCAAAACCTCTGCT
This sequence comes from Pseudomonadota bacterium, assembly GCA_039029655.1. Classification (GTDB taxonomy): domain Bacteria; phylum Pseudomonadota; class Gammaproteobacteria; order Steroidobacterales; family JBCCFQ01; genus JBCCFQ01. Next base: position 6,206 of record JBCCFQ010000166.1, read on the forward strand.
CGACTAATAAAGTCCGCAAGACAAACTTCACCATCCTGCATTAAGTCCCGCATGGTGATTTCCATGATTGGGAGAACATCTGATTGGTTTAGATGATAATCGGTCGCCAATTGGCGTTTTGTCGCCCTAATCATATCTATATTGACATTGGTTATCGGACGAAACCGCCCGCGCGCGACCACCAATGATTTCTTTCGCAAAACTTCAGCGGGCTGTACCACAGAACCATCGGCTGCAAACATGGCAGCGCCAGTAAACCCAAGCTGAACCAATCGAAGCGCCATTATGCGATTATCCACGTCGCTAAAGTGTGGCCCCGAAAATTCGATCATGTCGATTTCAATACGCTGAGGCGTCAAGTTGTCCAACAAGGATGCCAACAGTGTGTCAGGATCATCCGTCAAGATGATCGAACCATATATCAAGTTGACACCAACAATGCCAAGAGCTTCTTGTTGCGACTGGTTATCGTTGTCCAACATACGAATATGCACGGTAATCTGCGAATCTGGAACACCCGGCGCTGACTGGAATCGAACCCCTAGCCATCCGTGACATTCATTGGTTCCGTGAAAGTTTCTTGCAGACACCGTATCGGCAAAAGTAAAAAACGCCGTATTTGCACCACGTTTTTCTGTCAGGCGACTATGATTTAGCGATTGCTCTGCATCAAGCATGGAATCCAATCGGTCGCGACATACATAGCGTTTGCACTTGCCATAGATCGCATCGCTGACCTGCATGTCATAAGCGGAAATACTCTTTGAGATTGTGCCTGCCGCACCCCCTACCCTGAAAAACCAGCGCACAACCTCCTGACCTGCACCAATTTCGGCAAAGGTACCATAGGCGTCAGGTTTTAGATTTACAGCCAGCGCTTTATCGTGAGTAGTGAGCAGATCAGGGGTCAATGGACGCTCCAAGCAAGCCATGTCTAGCCTATTGTCGGCTGACTTTGGCCAGACTTGAGATGTGAAGCGTCTACACGTTAAGTAACAAGAAC
>JBCCFQ010000167.1:0-7201 GCA_039029655.1 Pseudomonadota bacterium
GGTTTTTGATTCCCTGGCTAGACAGCTTGATCTAAGACCCATACCTGGCAGGCGGGTCATCATACATGGGGTGGTGAACTCTGAACCTGCTCCGCTGGTTGATATCGAAACCATCAACGTTGGAGACAGCACGTGGGTGAATCCTCGGGTTGCTCACATTTCCGGTGATCATGCGGGTCGGGGCTTAGATGGGATATTGGGCGTGGACTTCCTGCGTCAATATGCCGTTGGGTTTTCGCGAGCGGATAGAGTGGTGCGTCTGTATCCACCAGAACTTATCAGCGAACGCTCCTACAGAGGTTGGAACAACATTCCCTTGGAAACGGATTCAGTACGTCAGAGCAAAGCCGTTTTGTACGTTATGCAGTTAACAATAAGAAATCGCCGAGTCAAGGCCGTGCTGGATCTAGGCGCGGGCGTGAATATCATGAACTGGCAAGCCGCGGAAAAATTAGGCGTCGCTAAGATTAAACCATCTAAGGGCCTAATTGTGTCCGGCGCCAACGACAGCACGCCGGTTACCGCACGCGTGAGAGCGGAATCTATGTCCACGGGTTCTATCAAGTGGCGTGCCGAAGAGTTTTCCGTGGCGGATCTGGATATCTTTTCGGTACTTGATCTGGCGGATGAGCCTGCGGTAATTCTTGGAGCGGGTCTTTTTACACAAAGGGATTTTGTGATCGATTTTTTGAGAAACCGCATGCTTGTCAGCAACAACGTTGATGCGAGGTAGTTTTCAACTACGACTCAGCCAGAATTGTACGGGTCATAGCCCTTACCACTGACGTCCTCGTCGGTGACTTTAGACTGTACACCTTTGTCTTTTAGCATTTTCTTCAGCACCTGAGTATCCGCCAAACTCAGCTCTGGCTGTTTCTTGACGTCTGTCTTTTTATCATCGGGGTTTAGTTTTTTTAAATATCCAGTTTGCTCTAGGACTTCCTTTTCCAGGGATTTCGGGTCTAGAACTTGAAACACCCCGGTGGCATTATCTCGCGCCAGAACACCCTGATCTTTTTGTCTTACTACTCTGTGGGCTTCTTTTCGAGCGGTGTCGTCGGCGTCTAGCAGTTTCCGTAGCCTTTTCGTGGACAATAGCTCCAGCTCCACGGACTCTATGTCGCCTACCCAGACACTACGACCTCTCTCATCGGTTTTTATCTTTGGGTTGCGAATGACGATGGTGTCGCCAATCTTCTTAAAGCTAGCCATGGCAATTCCTAGAACCGATCTGCTAAATGTATCGGCCCAACTACCTTAATCTGTATATTGGTGGCCTCTCGCAGGCCGGCACCTGTTTGAGGTACGCAAAAAAACTGGGGGATCTTCACCCGCAAAATCTAATACGCGAGATCCAACCCCCTCAGCTCACCGAGAAGACATGTGATACGCCTAAGCGCCTATAGTTCCGTTCACTATGGGTTGAAATGCGGTAAGGCTTTCCATAAGCGCGTCGTTACCCAATCCGGTATTGGGGAACAGATTCCTAAAATCACCCGGACTCTGGCCGTGCAAGGCCATGTAGTTCAGGACGACAGTCTCAACCAACAGGTTGACATTGTTTGCGGCCGGAGTCCCACCGGTCTCTACTGACCCATCGGCACGGAAGTACCCTATTTGACGGTGACGTTCAGGTCCTAATCCCGTATCGATCAATTGCGGTCTGCCCGCGGGATTGTAGACCATGAAGAATGCGGCGGCGGTGGTTGAGTTATCACTGGCCCACTCACCTTTACCTCGTCCTTCCACGGTGTCGTCAATGGCACCGTTACTGGATACCGAACCGTCACTGAATACATACATCATTAATGGTACGCCGAGACGATGCGCGTATTCGATGCAAGCACCCATACAATTGCCAGCGCGGAAGTCTTTGATTTCACCCTCCGCACGTCGACCACCGTGATAATCATAGCCACCCATCTCAATGGTGCCGGCGCCGGCAAAACCATTGATCACCATCTTCATTACAGAAGCGGCCTTACGGAACTCGCGCTCGTCGTCGTATTCCGCTTGACTGAAAATAGCGCCACCCGGGCCCGCCGTTGGTCCAACAATTAAGGGATCTATTGACGGATTCAAAGTTTGGGGGTTGCCATAGCGATCGGTTAGATCGGCAGACTTAATGTAACCACATCGCACGAGATCCTTAATGACTTCGTCCGCCGTCACTTCGGTCTGTACTCGATTCTGAACCTTTTGCCATGACAAGCGTTCAATGGATTCCATGACCGCGACCGCATCCTGTTGATCCAGCAGGCCAACAAGTTTTCCAGTGTCGACCAAGCCTGTAACGTCACTTGGACGATCCACTTTTGTGGGTCGTACACTGACATCAATCAAATCTGGTGGTGCCATGGAGTTACCACCAGACTCGGAGTTTTCCGAACCAATTAAGGTCAACAGCTCACCATCCGCACCGGCACGATAAATACCGTACATAGGATTGTGCGGGTTGGTTCCAGTGTCGTTATCGGAGCGCGCCGGTATTACCGCACCATTGGTGTTGGCGATGGCCTCTGGTGATACACGCTGTAACATGCCGCGGAGAAAAGCGCTATCTGAGTGAAACGCTAATCCAAAGGAGGTGTCGGTATGATCACCATTACTGGTTAATGTAGGCGTCACTTCCGCGACACCAGGAATCATGTCACCGGGCAATCCCATTCTCGAATACCCTTGGGTGCTCAAGAAGTCCATTTGACCGCCTTGGCCACCAACAAGCACGTTGGATGCAGCTATGTTGGCACCACCGGCCAAATCAAAACCGATAAACGGAATCTTGCCCGCTCCCTGAACGGCGATTCCACAGTCTATCTTGAGCTGATCGTATTCAGGTGATAGCGCTGCTCGTGCCGCCTTAGGATTCGCGAAAAGTCCCAAAACTGACGAACCAAAAACCGATGCCGTACCGGTCAAAAAACCCTGAGCCAAAAAGTCTCGTCGAGTCACTGGTTTTCTGTGATTTGGATCACCGCGTAACGCAACACCCGGTGCACCTAGTCTGTGAGCCTTTTGTTTCTTTGCCATAGTACTTACCCTAATTCCTTAAAACTGTTATTGAACCAACATGCCGGCGCTACCAATTGCCGCCGAACACACCGCCTTGGCGACGGTCTCTGTTCGATCGTTGGCGCAACTGCCACCACAAGCCGTCAATCGGTCAATCAGGTTGTTAAGCTCTGTCTTTGCTTCCACCGGATCTGGCTGTGTGGTGAGGCCGATACCAAACACGTTATCCAACAATGGATCAATCAATTGGTCTCGTCCCGTGGGTGTAAATGATGCCGCTACAGTGCCCGTGAAGTTGAAGCCCGGGAAGTAGCTGCCGCGCAGACCGTTGTCTTCCACCAATGCGTTGCAGTACTCAATAGCCATCTGCGCAATGGCGATCTGATGCGAGGATGAAAACCCGTCAATAGTCTCAATTGTGGGCAACTGCTGGCGAACCAGGGAGTATGTTGTGACCACGTCGGGATGCTGGGTACTGACCCCAGTCACTGTTGACATCGTGGCATTGATTTCGTCAAAGGTACGCACACCAATAGCAGGCACCGCATCACCATCGGGTGGCGGTGGAGGAATTAGCGGTGCGGGCTCTGTTCGAACATTGGTACCACTACCAATAACCTCAAAGGTCAGGAAGAATTCGTCCAATTCCGGACCCTTTTCCAAAGCTACCACCGTACCGAGTGAAGATAGTGGCTCGCCAAAATCCGTGTTGTTGAGTGAGTCTGTAGTCATGTCAAGGTTCTTGTAGGCCTGCCCGACATCAGACTCGGCACCATTGACTCCGATACGCATCGCTTGGATTGGCACACCAGAGGTGTCGGCCGTTGGGTCCAAGCTTATGAAGTGGGGCTCGTTGAATAGATAGCTATAGCTATCAAACTGGCTCACTTCAAATAAGACGTAAGGTTCCGGCACGGACGTTACCCAATCCGCAACACTAAAGAGTAAGAAGAATTTCTCACCTACGCCGGCGTCAAAGTTCTGAGTGATCTGTTCTTGAGTCAACGCACGATTGTGAACAGCCACCAAGCGGAAGATACCCTCCCACTGTCTATCACCGGATACTTCGTTTCCGATGACAAACGCGAAGGTGTCATCCCAATCGTTCAACGTCCCGCCACCCAAGCCGTCCACGTCATCGGTGAACACGCCGTTGACATACACCGTCCTGCCGTTGACAGGATCAAAAGTTGCTACGACGTGTTGCAGTGTCGCCTGCAGGTCTTCGTCGTTGGCATCGGTAGTTGTCTGAGGTTGACCATTGCCGTCTGTCACACTACTACGATTGAAGAAATCGTACTGGTAAAGGGTTTGTCCAAGAGTGAAGTTACGCGCCGTGTTGCCAGCGGAGTAACTTATGATCGGCACGTCTTCCTGATTGACGTTCCCGGGAACAACCCAGGCTTCGACGGTGTATTCGCCGGTGGATGTAATCATATCGTGAAGTTTTTTGCTGGATGCGGTAGAACCCTGTGCTTTACCACTCTTCACGTTCAGACCAAATCCGCCAAACCACTCGATGTCATCACCGGAGATGGTCAAGTTGATACCGGGTTCAACGCCACTGGTGTCAAAGGCAACCGTGCCTTGGCCTGTCTTAAATTCCCACAAAGCGATTTGCGAATTTTCAAATCGATTGCCACCACTGGCTGCCGTACCACCATAGAGAGTCAATGCTTTACTCACTAACAAACTTGGATCGATCTCGGTCAAGGGCACTTGATTCGCAAATGCTTCAACCTGAGTTTGCATCTCATTGGCGTTTGCCTGGCAATCAGACCAGCAGTTATGGAATTCGTTACGTAGACGAAGTACAAACCGCGAATTCGATGGTTCATTTAAGTCGATCTTAGGTCGTGCTGCCTCATACGCAGCATCAGGATCTGGGTCCGCAAAATACGGTGTTTGTGGAATCTGAGCCGAACCTGAGTGGCAGTCAGCGCAGTATTGAGTCAATACTGGATGTACCGTGCTGGCGAACAGACCTGAATCCACCGGGAAGTTGCGGCTATTGCCCACGTCGGTAATGATTGGCGCTTCGAGCTCGATGGCACGCCCACCCTCACCTAGGGCATCACCCGCCCAGTTTGTAATCCAAGTGGTCATGATATCGGCGCAGGCATCGTTGCTGCCCAACCAACAGTTGTGACCACTGGCAACCCTAGTCACCATAAGTGACTCGGCCGGATCAGTCAGGTCGACGATGGTGTTGGCTTCCTCATAGGCAAGGTTGATGTCATCGTTGCGTACGAAGGCTCCAACACCGGTCCCACCAACGACGTGACAAGCACCACAGCGATTGGACGGGCTAAGGTTGTCCCAAACGTTGAGCTTAAATGCCTGCACGTCAGCGGTTGCCGGTGGCGGGCCATTATAGCCGGTGTCAGGTGGTAGGGCCGTTACCGGATTGTCTACCGTGTCAGCACCACCACCGCTACAACCAGCGATTAATGCTAATAAAAACGTTGCACCAAGCCCTTTCAGTTTAGCTGCTACTTCCTGGCTAACTAGGGCACGAGTATGTTCTAAATGCTTCATCGGTCCGTCTCCTTAGTCGCCCATACAGTAGGTGGCCGCTTCAGCAAATACTTGCTTCATGCGATACCCTGAATTTTGAAAAGAAGCCACCATGGCAGCGACTTGATTGCGGTCCGCCGTATCCGTCGGATCTCTAAAACACATGTTTCGGAATACTTTTGTTACCTGGCATTCTGCAAATGCATCTGAGTTGGCCATTTCCTGGCCCAAAGATTTTGCACCGTTACCTGAACCAGGCAGATTGGGGTCCCACCCTAGAAGGCTGTTGGGCCCCTGACGCCAGTAGTTGGTCCAGCTGTCATCGCCAGTTCTAAACCCAAAAGCGAAGTTGGCATCGTTATTGAAGTATTTGGAGTCAACCGCCGCAGGACTGTAGGAAAACGTCTCGGTTTCCTCGTCAAAGTTGTAAAAAGCGAATGCGCCGGCAAGTGCGTCCATGCCGCTGTGGCATCCAACACAGTTGTTTAGGAAAATTCTAGAGTCACCACCAGGGGACCGACTCACATCTTGGCGAATTCGGTCAGGCGCACGCGTGACATCCCGAACTTGCTCCATGTCGTGACACATATGATTCAACATGGTGAAACGAAACATGGCTCTGTTGGTGCCAGCAACGAAGAAGGCTTCTGCCGCACCCCGAGTCGTCATGATTCCGGCTGTAGCTGCCGACGGCAATCCATTAACAGAGGACTGGGTGGTCTGGGTCAGAGCCGTGCTCAGATCAGTGCCATTGTCTTCCATAGTCTGGTAGTGGTTGTTGTTCGCTACCGAGTAGGCTGGGCCGCCATTGCCTACGTAGACAATGTCCGCGGATAACAACGTGTTAAATGGTACGTCATCCCTAACCATTCCAATCACAGTCGCGATGTAATCGTTTAAGGGAACAAAGACTGACTCTGCTCGGTTAGTCCACGGAGCCGCAAAGTTCTTCAACGTAATATTGTAGAAATTTGCGTTATCCATCGCCCTAAACGCAGCGCCAATGGCGTCGCCGTTATCAATGTCTGCTGCCATTTGTAACAAAACGGCATCTGACGGTGGTACACCGGCGATTCGGTCGTGAATTCTCTTGGCTTGTTCTAGAGAGCCGGCGAAAGCAGTTGGGACTGCTACAAAAAGGAACGCTACTACAGCGAGTCCTTTGCGCCTAAGGGCTTTCGCGAGATCATTGCATGGCATAGTTTTGCACCCTGTCAATAAAAATCCGTTAAAAAAGTCTGTCCAAGTGCGTTAGCACACGACTCAACTTTCAAATTCCCCCGGACCTTTAGGGAGCGGCGTTACCTGATCAGGTAGACTCAAACGCAAGAGTTTGCGCAAATTGAGTTTCTTTCCTTCCCTTACCGGCAACTCCGCTGTCGTAGGTTTCCCCTTAGACCGGTTGTTTTGCGCCCTGATCTTTCAATCAGTTTGCCTTTTCTCAGTGAGAGCTAGAGTGGCAATCAACTTATAACTCGTCAACGCGTCTCAAATTACAGACGTCTGCCTTTGGCGACAGAACGGTCAGAAAAAAAATCTTATGTAATCTGTTGACCTTTCTGAGTTTTCAGCACCACTTTCCGTAACTTTTGGTTAGTAGTACCGAAAATGAGAAAGTACGTGGTTAGGGCCATTTTGTTCTGTGAACTGGTTAACAGACCAGAAAATTGAC
>JBCCFQ010000168.1:0-7186 GCA_039029655.1 Pseudomonadota bacterium
CCCCACATCACTAGGGTGGGGACTGTGATTTGATCTAATTTGTCTTCCAGTGGAATATATCCACTGACCAGATCTGAAAAAACGCTTTCGAAAAGATCGTTATTCTCCACGAGCCTTGTGCCCAACAAGTACTGAAATCTTTTGGGGATGTAGGGTGGATCTTTCATGGCAAACGCAAGCAGTCCAGCATACTCGACGGGATCGTTAATCAATAGCAGAGAATTTCCCTGCTTTGCTTGCTCGACAAATTCAGTACTGACTAAGGGCTCTACACCGGCGCTGTCGATCAATGTAAGACTCAGCAGTCGATCCGGTACGCGTAGTGCGATGAGGGACGCGATGTGGCCTCCCATGGAGTTACCGGCCAGGTGAAATTCCGATACTTGCATGTGGTCAATAAAACGCACGACCCTTTCGGCCTGGGTGCTGACTCGAAAGCCATTGCTACCTTCCGCGACACTTTCGCCGAACGGCGGTAAGTCCGGGATCAGTAGCCGATAGCCGTCAGGGATAAATCGCGCAAACCGTGTCCAATTGTCTTTGTCGCCCGCAAACCCATGCAATAAGACAATCGTGGGTCCACTACTGGGGCGCTCCAAATAAGTAATGGTTAGATCCTCTAGTTTGACCTCTTTGAGTTCTAGGTCCGACAGATGACGCTCCATGTTTAGAGCAAATTCGAGGCCTTTGGCTGGAAAGAGGTGGTACACAGCTACCACGATGGTGCATCCCACAAAAATGAAAATACTTAGGAAAATGAATAGCTTCTTGATCAAGTTAGGCTTCCCAGTTACATGCAGGTAGAATACGAAAATGTAACAAAGGCTAGGTGCTAATGGAAAATAATAATCAAAAGGCTCCGGTCGGACTTCGGTCTTTTAGTGCCGTTTTTGGGATCGTCGCGATGGCTTGCGGGGTCCTAGGCGTGGTGCAGATGTCGAAAGTCTTAATAAACGACTTTTCGGCTAGTGACGGTGGCATCCAAGCCTACCTGACCACATTCGTTGTTTATCACGCCATGTGGTGGTTGTTCTTCGCTAGCCTTGCTGTGGTGGGCTTGAGTTTAATACAAGCGTCGTTTGTGGGTCGTCGGAATAATTTGGTCCCTGGGCCGACTCTATATCTATTGGGCGCTACACTTATAATCAACGGTTTTTTTCTCTTGATGTTTGGCCAGGCGGGTTGGGCGGCATTGGCAATCCTGTCTGGCGTGGTTTTTATGTATCTTGAGAATCAGACTGTCATCGCTTAACAATCATTAGCCGAAATTAATCATGACAAATTCAACGGACAAAAATGCTCTGAAACAGAAACTGACTCCGGAACAATATCGAGTCACTCAAGAGTCGGGTACTGAACCTGCTTTTTCGGGAGTTTATTACGATCATCACGATGACGGGACTTACAAATGCATATGTTGTGGTGAATCCTTGTTTCGCTCCGACACCAAGTATGAGTCAGGCTCAGGGTGGCCAAGTTTTTACAGGCCCGTGGACCAAGACAAAGTTAAAGTCGTAATGGATCTAAGCCACGGCATGCGGAGGGAGGAAGTGCGATGTGGAAATTGCGATGCTCACCTCGGGCATGTATTTCCCGACGGTCCCAAACCCACTGGACTAAGGTTTTGTATTAATTCAGCCTCCTTAGATTTTGAGGCTACGGACAAAGAATCAGATTGAGAGTTTTATGAACCATAAAAAAGTAATTCAGTTCCTGTTTCTTGTTTGGGCTCTGCCCGGTGTCTGGGCGCAAGGCCAGGTCATACATGCCGGAAGACTTGTGGATACAACAGCCGGTGAGGTCAGAGAGCAAGTCACCATTGTTGTGCAGGGCAATAGGATTGTTTCAGTGTCTGATGGGTACAGCGCGGGTGACGGTCAAGAGGATGTCTATGATCTTAGAGAGTACACCGTAATGCCCGGTTTTATGGACATGCACACTCATTTATCCGGGGAATACAGTGCACGCGCCAATATTGAACGGGTTCAGTTAGATTCCGTCCACTTTGCAATAAGAAGCACGGTGTATGCCGAACGGACGTTATTGGCTGGGTTTACCACCGTTCGTGATTTAGGAGACAGCGGTGGCATAACGGTTGCTTTACGACGTGCCATTAACGAAGGTCGAGTTGATGGGCCGCGAATTTTTACCGCTGGCAAGACCATAGCGACAACGGGTGGTCACGGTGATCCAAGTAACGGCTTAGCCAGCCACTTGCAAGACCCCGTCGGTCCGCTAGAAGGTGTCGTCGATGGACCTGCTGAAGGCGCGAAGGCCGTCCGGCAACGCTACAAAGAAGGGTCAGATTTGATCAAGATAACCGCCACGGGTGGTGTGCTAAGTGTTGCCAAAAACGGGCTCAATCCTCAGTTCAATGAGGAAGAGTTAAAGGCTATTGTGGATACGGCTCGGGATTATGGTTTCCATGTTGCCGCACATGCTCATGGTGCGGAGGGGATGAAGCGGGCCGTGCGTGCAGGCGTGAAAACCATTGAGCATGGAACATTGATGGACGAAGAAACCATGCGCTTAATGAAAAAGCATGGCACCTATTACGTTCCGACTATTTCTGCGGGAAGATGGGTAGTTGAAAAAGCAAAGATCGATGGTTTTTTTCCACAGTTAGTCCGCCCCAAAGCAGCCCAAATCGGTCCCATTATTCAGGAAACCTTCGCCAAGGCGTACAAAGCAGGCGTGACTATTGCCTTTGGTACCGACAGCGGTGTGTCCGCCCATGGCGACAATGCCAATGAGTTTTTGTACATGGTGGAAGCAGGAATGCCAGCGATGGAAGCGATACAGTCGGCTACTGTGACCACCGCCGAGCTACTGGAAGTCAGCGATACGCTGGGTTCCATTGAAGCTGGAAAATTTGCAGACATAGTTGCGGTTAAAGGCGATCCCTTAGCCGACATCAGCTTGTTGCAAAATATGGCGTTTGTGATGAAGGACGGGGAGGTGTATTTGGCGCCTTAGCGACGAGTGGCAAGTAGCAAGTTGCAAGAGACAGGTTTGGGGGTGTGGCGTCTTTAGTAAGGTTGACCTCGGACCTCGGGCTTCAGACTCCGGGGCTCCAGGTAGGTCGAAGTCTTGTCAGTGAAGGACTGTCTTATTTACGTAAGCGGTGAATGGTGTTGAGTCGCTTCGCGACTGTTTGTTTTACTGGATCCTGCCCTTCGGCAGGATGACAATCTGAGAGCCTAGAGCCTAGAGCCTAGAGCCTAGAGCCCAGAGCCTAAACCAACTGTGACAATTCTGGAGCGTCGCGAAACTTGCAACTAGAAACTCGCAACTATCCTAGCCCTATTGATTCCTCAAACTCTGATTCAGCGTGTAAACACCCGTAACGCTAACCTGATCCACCACATGTCCTTTTAAAGAGTCTTCCACCTCTTTGCCGGTGAAATCCCCGGTGACTGGACAGTGTTCCATATCGGATGCGTAGAGAATGAAATGGTAGTGATGCATGATGGAATCATTCCAGGGTGGGCACGGGCCGTCATAGCCATAATAGGTGCCCTCCATGTCTGTATCGCCGGCGAACCATGAGGTGTAGTCATTGATACCCTGGCGGCTTCCGGGCGGGCCTGCTGGGTCTTGCTTTCCCCTTTTCGTAATTCCGTCACTGCAAAAACCTGCTTCGATTCCCGTTACTGTGGTTGGTATATCCACCATGACCCAGTGATAAAAACTACCTCGAGGTAAACTAGCGGGAACCATGCGACCTACTTGATTTACGTCATCTGGCTTGGATGGAACGTCACTGTCGACACAGACGATGATAAGCGATTTGGCGCGCTCGGGAACATCGGTCCAAGATAGGGCGGGATTGCGATTGTCGCTGAATTGAACATGATCGACTGGGTGCGGGGTTCCAAACGCGTACTCATCTGGGATTCGCTCATTGTGGCCAAAGCCGGACACGGTTAATCGCATGCAGGTCCTCCAAATCTTTGTACAAAAGATCTTATTACAAAAAGCTTGTCGGTCATTTGTTGTTCTAGGTTTTCGCGACTCTTAACGTTTATATTGTAACTCAGTCAGGTCGGGGTATTTTGGGGTAGTTTGTTTACATGCACAAGCATGGTTCAACGCCGAGCGGCTTAAACAGCAAATTTTGATTCTATGACAATCGCTTAAGGCATTATTTTGATTGTCATTTCATGACCTTAAACTTGCACTATCGTAGTAGTGTCAAAACGAGAGCAACTGCAAGTACAACCTCAGCTAGGTAACTTAGGCCGCTGGTTATGCGTCGAGTCTTGGAAACCGGGCTAGCGATCAAAGAGGTGGCGTGAAACACCCGTAAGAGAAGAAATCCATAGCTAATGACCACCAAAAAAGCGATGTTTCCGTTGCGCATTTCATACAGCATGACGAGCGGAATCATGATGACGGCGTGTTCTACGGCGTTTCCGTGGGATCGTCGACGTCTTTGCAAATCATCGTTGCCGCCGTCGCCGAGGGATATTCGGTACTTGATGCGTCCCATAGAAACATAGATAGCGAGAAGCGTTAGCAGTAGGGCGTATAGACCTACGAAACCGGCAGAAATGCTCATTCCTTAATACCCTGACGTTGTTTTTATGATCTTTGGCATGGTAGGAACCATGCTTAACTTGAATGTTATTAAAACGTTTGTAACAGTAGGCTTTTTCTAGGCTTACGAGGTCAAGCTGCGTGCATGAGCATATCACAATCGCTTTAGTATCGATTGTCGTCCTGGGGGTGGGTGCGCAATGGTTGGCTTGGAGACTTCATTTTCCAGCTATCGTCTTGCTGACCTCTTTTGGTCTGATTGCAGGTCCTGTGATGGGGCATTTTGGTCTGCCCCATTTGGACCCGGCAGAGACTTTCGGCGAGTCCCTTAGGTCAATTGTCTCTTTGTGCGTGGCAATTATTCTTTTTGAAGGCGGGTTGAGTCTTCATATACATGAACTTAAAGTTGCCGCTATTGGTGTGCGACGCTTGGTTTATGCAGGAGCACCCTTGGCATGGGGTTTAACAACCTTGGCGGCACACTATATAGGTGACCTAAGTTGGCCGGTATCGTTGCTGTTTGGCGCCATTATGGTCGTGACTGGCCCAACGGTAATTATTCCCTTGTTACGACAGGCAGGACTTAATAGAAGAACTGCCTCCTATTTTAAGTGGGAAGGGATTATCAATGATCCAATTGGCGCTCTGTTTGCTGTTTTTGTGTTTCAGTTTTTTTCTCTAACTGAATCAGGGTCTGGTTGGGATGCGGTGGCTACTGGTTTGGCCTACGCATTGTTATCAGGAGCCATTTTGGGTGGGCTTGGTGGTTGGCTAACCGGCAAGGCTTTTCAGCATGGCATGGTGCCGGAATACCTGAAGTCCCCGGTTATGTTGATGTTGGTGCTGGTGGTTTACACCATTTCTAACATTTTGCAGCATGAGGCCGGTCTCTTATCTGTGACCGTGATGGGTATTGTAGTTGGCAATATGGGCCTCGCTGGCATAGAGGACATGAAACGGTTCAAGGAATACATCACTGTTATGTTGGTCGCCAGCGTTTTCATTTTGCTAACGGCGGATCTTAAGTGGAGTGTATTGAGTGCGTTAGACTGGCGGGGTATTGCTTTGGTCGGTGCCGTTCTTTTTGTTGTACGGCCGCTAACTATTTTCTTCGCAACACTTAGAACGGATGTGCAGATAAAAGAACGTATCTTGCTCGGATGGATTGCACCGCGGGGTATTGTTGCCGCAGCCACGGCCGGTGTTTTTGGCCCTCTAATGGCTCAAGCGGGATACGAAGGATCGGAAACTCTGTTGCCGTTGGTGTTTGCCGTAATCATAGCCACGGTTGTGCTACATGGCGCCAGTATCGGATTTTTGTCCCGGCGCTTAGGTCTCGCTGCAAAAAACAAAAATGGCGTATTGATCGTTGGCGCATCTCCATGGTCTACGGGGCTCGCGAAGACTCTGCAACAGTTGGGTCTGCAGGTGATGATTGCGGATAGCTCCTGGCACAACCTTCGGCCTGCGCGACTCGATGGGGTACCGGTGTTTTACGGTGAGATTTTGTCTGACTTTGCCGACGAGTCCGTGGAGACAGCACATATTGGTTCGGTGCTAGCTGCCACCAGTAATGATGCTTACAACGCCTTAGTTTGCACTGCTATGGCGCCGGAACTTGGACGTTCAAAAGTGTTCCAATTGCCTATGGGTTCCGCGGATGATGACCCAAGAGGGGTCGCTAGGTCTCTGCGCGGCAAGTTAGCTTTTGGCAATGATGCCGTTTTCGAGCGATTGTGGAGAGATCATGTTAGCGGCTGGGTCTTTTACAAAACCAGACTCACAGATGGCTACACTTACAGCGACCTGTTGGGGGATATTTCAACTGAGTCGCTAAAAATTTTAGTGTTGCGGGAGGATGGCCAAGTGGAATTGATTTCTCCTCAACGACAGGTTGAGCCGGTTGCTGGCGACACAGTTGTTTACTTTGCGCCTGAACGCAGTGATGCCGATGAACCGGAGCCCGCTTCTGGAACCTAGATAAATGTTGCTGCGTAAGCTCAAAGCCCTGCTGGAAAAACCGGATGATCAAAGTGAAATCTCTGAAGAAGAGTTGCAGCTAGCAACGGCCGCGCTATTGGTTGAAGTTGCGCGAGCTGACTTTAAAGAAGACCCTCAGGAACAAAAAGCCATATTGAGTATCTTGGAACGACACTTTGATATGGCCTCCAGCGAGGCACATAATTTATTTAGCGACGCGGAACTGAGTGTAGATGAATCGGTATCTCTTCACGAGTTCACCAGCAAATTGCATCAACGGTTGGATCCGGCTGCCAAACACAAGATCATTAAAATGATGTGGCAAGTGGCAATTGCCGATGGCGTGATCGATCGATATGAAGACTATGTGGTGAGGAAAGTGGCTGATTTGCTTTACGTCGATCATGTAGATTTTATGCGTTTAAAACACGACGCAATCGACGGGACTTGAAAAAAAAAGGGGCAGCCCATTTTGGCTGCCCCTAGAGACTAGGAAAAAACTACTACACCATTTCCTTCAGACCCTTAAGGGGAAGTACTTTTACTGCTTTTCGAGCAGGTTTAGCTTTAAACATCATTTCTTCGCCAGTAAAGGGGTTAATTCCTTTACGCGCTTTGGTCGCTGGCTTTTTCACAGACTTGATTTTCATGAGTCCAGGTACTGTGA
>JBCCFQ010000169.1:0-7176 GCA_039029655.1 Pseudomonadota bacterium
GGCTCTAGGCTCTAGGCTCTCAAGATTGTCATCCTGCCGACGGGATAGATCCAAGTGATACTTGCCGCGAAGCGGCACATTCAGCGCTATAGCCCAGGGCCTGGAACTTATAGCCTAGTAAGTTAACGCCTGGCAGCAAGATACTGTGAATTTCCTTGCGTCGCTCGGCTCAAGCGACACTGCCAGATTTACGCAACGTTGGTCGCTTCTTTCTCCGCTCTAGCCAAACGTTCCAACAGTGTTCGCAGAAACACTTTGTTGAAGTGTAACTGACAAGACGCTGAGGCTTGCTCAAGCAACGTAGCGCTGACGCGCATGAGAATGACATCTTTGTGAGCTTGAATACTTGCTCGCCGGACTACTTGGGTAGCATAACCCGTCTCACCAAAGCAATCCCCCTCACCCAGCTTACCTACGACTTTGCCAGCGCGAAGCACACTGACCTCGCCTTCTACAATCACATAGAAGCGATCGTCCAATTCGCCTTCACGAATGATCTCCTCACCGGCTGATCTCACTTGCCAATCGCCGGCCCGCATCACTTCCCATATCTCTGGATAGGAAAAGTCATGAAAGAATTTTGAGCGACGCAAACGCGTGAAGCGTTCTTGCTTGTCGTAGTGATTCTCTTTTTTGCTAAGCTCGTGGAATGCTCGAGTGAGCTGAGCCGCAAACTCATTACCGTCCTCGAACCGCCTATTCGGTTCTTTTTGCATTGCCCGAACCAATACGGACTCAATAGCTTCAGGGATGTCATCTTTTAGGGTATGAATAGGCTGAGGTGTTGCGTAAACAATTTGATGCAGCAGTTTTGAAAGGTTGTCGGCCTTGAAGGGTCGATGACCGGTTATCATCTCGTACATCACCACGCCTAGGGAATACAGATCAGACCGATTGGTGATGGGCTCTGATCTAACTTGCTCCGGTGACATGTAGCTCGGCGAACCTGCAATCCCGTCTATTGACGAGACATCAGAGTTCGCTATCAGAGCTATACCGAAATCAACAATACGAACGTCGTTATCAGCCGTTAGCATGACATTACTTGGCTTAATGTCCCGATGAACAACGCCGCGGCTATGGGCGTAGTGCAAAGCCTTGGCACACTTGAACACCAGCTTTACGACATCTTCCAGGGGCAATAGGTTATCGGGTTTGCAGTAGGCGGCAAGTGTGCGGGCACCATGAATATGCTCCATGACCACGTAGTATTCGCCGTCCTCTTCACCCGCATCATATATGGGTAGAATATTGGGATGCTGTAGCATCCCAACCATGTGGGCTTCGTTAAAAAACATCTTCCGGGTGACCGCAGCGTCATCATTTCGCATTCCGTCACCATGGTAAACCTTAACCGCAACATCCCGACCATAGTATGGGTCGTGTGCCAGATACACATCGCCGGTGCTACCACTACCCACCTTTTTGATGGCGTCGTACTTTCCCAGTCGCTTTAGCAAAACCCTATCCTAAGAAAAGTTGAATTAACCCCAAAGCGATTACGGTAAACCCACCGGCCAAGATATCGTCTAACATGATACCGAGACCACCCGAGACCTTTTTGTCCACTGGTCCAATGGGCCAAGGCTTGGCAATGTCAAAAAAGCGAAACAAGACAAAAGCGGCGACGATCCAAGCCCACTGGTCGGGAACAAACAAGACCGCTAACAAAAAACCCGCGATTTCGTCCCAAACAATCCCTGGGTGATCATGCACTCCTAGCCGTTTCGCACTCTGTCCACATAGCCAGACACCAGACAGCGCAATCGCTACGACAATCACAACCCTAAGCTCAAACCCGACTTCAAACCACATGTAGTTAAGTTGGATCAGAATACCGACCAGCGTACCCACAGTACCGGGAGCTTTCGGGCTGAGTCCAGTTCCAAAACCAAATGCTAAAAGGTGAACTGGATCACAAAACACTTCGCGTATGGACACTCGTCTTACCATGAGACTTAAGAGTCCTCAACGAAGTGATCGTATCCAGAGTGTGCGGGGAAAACCCGATTTCCGTCCAGGTAGCACTTCACAGTTTGCCCTTCCACGACGGTTCCAATTCTGGTCACCAAGAGATTGCTGTCCTGTGCCTTTTTTTCAACAGCGGTGAGATGCTTAGCAGGTACTGTAAAACAGAGCTCGTAGTCATCGCCGCCAGATAACGCACAGTTTAGAGCCGCCTCTGTGCCGAGAGACTCGAATAGCTGACGCTGCACAGGCAACTTGTCTATATAGAGATCCACACCAACGGAACTGGACTCCACAATGTGACCTAAGTCCGCAAGCAGCCCATCAGACACATCAATGCAGGCGTTGGCGATTCCCACAAGCTCGGATCCAAACGAGACCCTTGGAGAAGGCCTGGCAAACCAATCAATATCGAATGGGCTACTCTGCTCGCTCATATAGCCACGCAAAGACGCCGCCGCAGAACCCAAGTGTCCGGTAACAAAAACAGTATCCCCGGTCTTGGCTCCAGCTCGCATCAAAGCACCACCGGCTGGAGCAAAACCCGTTAATTGGACGGTCATAACCTTAGGCCCGCGCACAGTATCGCCCCCAACCAAAGCCACACTGTGCTCATCGGCAAGTTCCCTAATGCCACGACAAAAACCCTCAAGCCAAGTCTTATCGAAGTCCGGCAAACTCATGGACAAGGTCATCCACGCGGGTATTGCGCCCATGGCTGCGATATCACTTAAGTTCACGGCAAGGCAGCGATAGCCAACTAGGTGCGAAGGAAAATCCTCAGGAAAGTGAACCCCTTCAACCAAAGTATCCATACATACAACAAGTTGATTGTCTTGCGGGACCCGCAGCACCGCCCCATCGTCTCCGATGCCGGTGACAACATCTTTGCGTTGGCCTATGCCCGAAAAATAGTGACGTATGAGCTCAAATTCGCTCGTAGAATCATTGCTAGGTGTTGCGCACACTCTCAGCAACCTTGTCCAAGACACCGTTGATAAATTTATGGCTACCTTCAGGGCCAAGCATCTTGGCCAACTCTATGGCTTCGTTGATTGTCACTTTATATGGCACATCGGATCTGAAATTGAGCTCATAGGCGCCTAACAGCAAAATCGACAACGCAACGGGATCAAGCTGACTGTACGGTCTATCCAAGTGCTTAGAAAACATGGCGGACAAGCTTTCATTCTGTGCAATCAATTCCGGAAGAATGTCTTTGAAATAATCCCGGTCCGCATTATTAAGCAAGCCGTCCGCCAAAAACTGTTCGGATATGTCAGTTGAGCTGGCACCAGTTAAATGCCATTGATACATAGCTTGTATCAACCGTTGCCGTGCCAGCGGACGAGGTTCAATGTCAGTCATGAGTATCTACGGGCGATGGCTCAATCTATTTTGCGTAAAACGTTGACCGTTTCCAACAGCGCTGATGCCGCTTCTCCGCCTTTGTTTCCAGCCTTTGTGCCAGCCCGTTCCAAAGCCTGTTGTATCGTGTCAACGGTTAGGACCCCAAAAGACACCGGAACGTCCGTATCCAAAGCGACTCTGTTTAGTCCATTGGTGCAAGCAGAGCAAATATAGTCGAAGTGGGGTGTGCCTCCTCGTATTACAGCACCTATGGCAATGATACCGTCATATTTGCCGCTGCCTGCCGCCTTTTTTACCGTCACAGGCAATTCAAAAGCGCCCGGTACCCTCAACAAATCAATGTCATTGTCAGCCACCCCTTGACGGGTTAGTTCATGATTTGCACCTTTAATTAGGCTGTCGACGATGAGGTCATTAAATCGCGCCGCCACAATTGCGATTCGCAATCCTCTGCCATTGACGTCACCTTCGATCCTATTCATATTTTACTCACGACTCTTCTAATCACAAAGTGGCTGGGAGTATAACCAAATAATGCAAACTCAATCGACGTATTCCACCACTTCCAAACCGAATCCTGAAATACCGTGCATTTGCACGGGCGCGCTAAGTACGCGCATCTTTGACACTCCCAGGTCACACAGGATTTGTGCCCCAATTCCGTATGTCCGAAGCACGCCGCTGCCGGTTGGCTGTGCTTGCTCACCAGCAAACGCCTCAATCTCCGCCATGAGCTCTCTGGGCGCCTCATGTTGTCGCAGCACAATGACCACACCGCAACCTTCTTTTGCGATAGTCTCCATGGCGGAGTCTAATGGTCGTCCCAAACCTTCCCACTGAGCACCAATCACATCATTCAATGTATTTTGAAGATGAACTCGCACCAGCACTGGATCACCAGACGCGATATCTCCCTTAATCATTGCCAAATGCACATTGCTGTTGACATGGTCTTCAAAACAAACCAAACGAAAGTCACCAAATCGGGTGGGCAAGTCCGCCTCATAAATTCTCTCTACGGAATCTTCTTTTTCCATTCGATAGGCAATCAGGTCCGCAATGGTTCCGATCTTCAGTCCATGTTCGGCGACGAACTTTTCCAGTTCCGATCGCCGCGCCATAGAACCGTCTTCGTTTAAGATCTCGACAATCACAGCAGCGGGCTCCACCCCCGCGAGTCGTGCTAGATCGCAGCCCGCTTCGGTGTGTCCTGCACGACTCAGTACACCACCTGGTTGAGCCATGACGGGAAAAATGTGTCCCGGCTGTCGCAGGTCCTGGGCCTTTGCATCCTTAGCAACGGCGGCCAATACTGTCCTCGCCCGATCATGGGCTGATATTCCCGTCGTCACACCCTCAGCGGCCTCAATCGACACAGTGAAGTTTGTTGCATACTCTGCATCCGTGCCGCTCACCATAAGTGGCAAACGCAGTTGTTTGCATCTCTCTCGGGTCAGGGTTAAGCAAATCAAGCCCCGCCCATATTTGGCCATGAAGTTGATGTCTTCCGCAGTAACCGCGGAGGCCGCCATGATGATGTCACCTTCATTCTCTCGGTCCTCATCGTCCATGATGACAACCATACGACCCGCCGTTATTTCAGCGATGATTTCTTCTGTGGTGCTTAGTGTGGTCATTCTATTTTTCTTACTCGCTCTTAATTCTTCTCACCATCAAATCCCGCCTCCCTCAGGGTAGACAGAGTTAGAGGGTCGGACATGATATCACCTCTGGCGCTCAGCAAGCGTTCTAGATAACGGGCGATGAGATCAATTTCAAAATTGGTCTTGGTTCCAACGTTATAACGAGAAAACACCGTGTTCTCCATGGTATGGGGAATGATGTTCACATCGAACACACAGCCGTCGACACCATTGACGGTTAGACTCACACCGTCGAGACAGACGCTGCCTTTAGCCGCAACAAACCTCGAAAGATTTTCCGATACCTTAAAGCTGAAACGCCACGAACGGGCATCTTGCTCGATGGCCAAAACTTCAGCCAAGCCATCCACGTGCCCGGAAACCAAATGACCTCCAATCTGATCACCCAACGCCATGGCGCCTTCCAAATTCACCTGGTCCTGAATCCTGATATTCGCCAAGGAGGTCTTGGCCAACGTTTCGTTGGACACATCAGCAGCAAACTCATCCTCGCCTAACTCCACCGCTGTTAAGCAGACTCCGTTGATGGCAATGCTGTCACCCAATGCCACTTTAGAAAAATCAAAGTCACAAGCCTTAATGTTAATCCGTAAATCACCTTGATCTTTAGTGACTCGGGTTATCGTCCCCAAAGCCTGAATAATGCCGGTAAACATTTAGTACGCCACTCCACCGCGAATCAAAAGATCAGGCCCTACCTGTCGGACCCTGTCGATGTTGAGATTGACACGGGACGACAAACTTTCAAATTCCGGCAGTGCAAACATATTCCTCCCACTTCCGCCAAGTAAGCTCGGAGCCATGAAAAAAACAAATTCATCAATCAGCTTGTTTTGCAGCAGGGCCGCATTTAGTGTGGCGCCCGCCTCTACCATCACGTCATTGATTTCAAAGTGGCAAAGGGTCTTGGCGACTTCTCGAATATCTAAATGATTGCCGGATTTCGCAACCTTGATAAGGGTAGACCCCAACTCTTCGAGTTTCGCAATCTTGTCCACATCATCACTGGAATGGAAGACCAATACCGGTGCTGGTTCTCCCAACATCTTGGCGGTCAAAGGCAAGCGCAAATGGGTATCTAAAACAACTCGCGACGGCTGCCTTGTTACATCAACATGCCGAACAGTTAACGACGCGTCATCTAAAAGCACTGTGTCAATTCCGGTCAGAACAGCGCAGGATCGCGATCGTAGTCTATGTACATACGTTCTCGCAGGGGCCGAGGTTATCCATTGACTGACACCATTGGCCAAAGCGGTCTTACCATCCAAACTGGCTGCGACCTTGGTTAAGAACCAGGGTCGGTTGCGTTCAAAGCGACTGATAAAACCACGATGTAACTCGCGAGCTTCAACTTCCATTAAACCGCTTTGCACTTCAATGCCTGCGTCTATCAGCCGTTTAGCACCATCGCCGGACACTTTCGGAGACGGATCCTCCACAGAAAATACAACCCGCTTCAAACCCGCCTCGACAAGTGCATCGCTACAAGGAGGCGTCCTCCCCTGGTGACTGCAAGGCTCTAGAGTAACGTAGGCCGTGGCATCCTTAGCGGCACCACCCGCAGAACGCAATGCATTGGCTTCGGCATGACCCTCCCCAGCACGTTCATGCCATCCCTCCCCCACAATTTTTCCGTCTTTGGCTAGAACACAACCAACACTGGGGTTGGGCTGAGAAGTGGCACAACCAAGCCTACCCAACTCAAGAGCGCGAGCCATGAAACTATGGTCTTGTTTGCTAAACATTAGTTGCTGCGACGTTTGCGCTTGCCGCTCTTCTTCTTGGCGTTGTCGTCGCTTGGGAGTAGCGACATTTGTTGCCTTCGAAAAACGGATTCCGGCATATCCCGAAGGCGTTCAATCTCTTCACGAAACTCGTTGACGTCTTGGAAGCTACGATACACAGACGCAAAACGAACGAAAGCCACCTCATCCAAGTCTCTGAGCTCTTGCATGACCCATTCACCTAACTGCATTGCAGGTATTTCCCGCTCTCCGGTGATGCTCAGC
The DNA here is from genome assembly GCA_039029655.1 of Pseudomonadota bacterium. Taxonomy (GTDB): domain Bacteria; phylum Pseudomonadota; class Gammaproteobacteria; order Steroidobacterales; family JBCCFQ01; genus JBCCFQ01. Next base: position 7,016 of record JBCCFQ010000169.1, read on the forward strand.
TTGTGATTAATCCGCATAATTGCAGCTTCGATGTCCTCAGCACTTACCGGTCGTTTTTCCAGGGAGGTCAACATCCCGCGACGAAGTTTGTGCTCATCAAAAGGTTCTCGAGTACCATCCCGCTTAATGAGATGAGGCATCACAAGCTCGGCGGTTTCAAA
>JBCCFQ010000170.1:0-7146 GCA_039029655.1 Pseudomonadota bacterium
GCATTCGACTGGTCCGGCTGGCCCGGCGGCATGCATGGCGCGGTCGAGATGTGCAACAACAATGGTGCATGCCGGAAGCGCGTCACCCAGGGCGTCTTGCTGATTACTCACATTCCGATAACTAGCCGAGTGTTTTCCAAGCGACTCACGGAGTTAGGTATTAATCATGTGTTTGAAAAATACAATAGTGATCATCGTAATCGCTTGTGGGGAAGGCAAGGCAGGTTGTACAACGAAGTCTTGCCATGGTTTTCATTGCTCCTCAAGCATTCGGAGAAAGAACAGGATTAAAACAGACTGTGTTGCTCGGCTGGAATCGGCCAAGGCGGGAGTGGGTCCAGAGAGGTCTTTTCTCTCAATAAGTTGTGAAACTCCAGGGCCAAGGTTGGACAGTGTAGATTGTTGGGACAATGAATCATCATATAAGTCTCGACTTCGTCTCTCAGAAACTCTGATACATGTGTCGCCCACTCCTCCATATACGGCCCATTGGAGATCAGGTCTGGATGAAGAATGAGCCTAATCAAAGCTATCCTGTTTCTTGACTCTGCAACCACTGGAACATCCGGCTTTACGTGTAGTGCTTTAGTTACCTCAGGATGATTGCGATCGCCGAAATATAGGGGTCGTGAGTCCAACATCACTCGCCCACCGCCGTAATCATCATAGATTTTGTCCAGAAGTTCTGGTTCATGGAAGAAGTCTAGGTGACGCACCTCAATTGCGAAGCGATAACGCTCGCTGACTAATCCAAACACTTGCTCAAATTTGAACAAGTCATCAGGCCCAACGGTCGCCGGGAGTTGTACCAGCAAGGGTGCCAAGTGGTCTTCGAGAGGTTCGATGACATGAAGAAACTTCTCAAGTGAATGCAGGTCCGGAAACCGTTCGTGGGTAACTTCTCTTGGTAGCTTGAAACAAAATCTAAATGGACGCGAGCTGACCGCTTCCTTCCAACGAGCGACTGTTGGTTCATCAGGAATCCGATAAAAGGTGGTGTTTCCCTCTACTGTGTTGAAGACATGAGCATAGTTTGCCAAACGACTCGGGGTATCGTTAAAAAAGCGCCTACTCCATGCTGGGAATCCCCAGGCGGGTAAGCCAAGAAAGTACAAATTGTCTTTTTGCATAGAGCGGTGGAAAAAAGATCAAGTGTTTTTGATTGTTTTACAACTTGTCGCCACAGCGTCGTTACTGTCTGAGACATTCGCTAATAGCAAAGCTACGCTGTGTGCTGCCACAGACATTGCTGGATGCTCAAATTTTGATTTTTCGTCGCTGCCAAATGTCAACTTCCAATTTTGGAGTCCTGGTAACAGAAAGTCGACATCCTGATTTGAACCGTTGAGGCAAATCGCTAAGTGATCGCCGAATTTGTGACCTGATCGCCTCGAAAGCAACAGAGACACTACTTGTGAGTGTGACCATTGTCCAGTGGTCATCGGGGTGCCGTCATCTGCCAGCCAAAGAATGTCGGTCGTCCAGGTGCCATCATCCAGTTGACCGTGGATAAAATCTCCAAGTCTCAAAAGGTGCGTTTCCTTTCGTAACTTGATCAGTTGTTTCACCAGAGCCAGAAACTCAGATTCTGTGGTCAGCTTTGACCAGTCTAACCATGTTGTATCGTTGTCTTGTGCGTAAGCATTGTTGTTGCCATTCTGGCTGTGTCCGAACTCGTCGCCCGCTAGCAACAAAGGAATACCTCGAGAAAAGAATAGCGTTGCGAGTAAATTTAAGCGATGACGCCGACGTAGCTGTTGGACACTAGGGTCATTGGTTGGACCTTCAGTACCATAGTTACAACTGAAATTGTGGGCGTGGCCATCGAGATTATTCTCGCCATTGGAATGATTGTGGCGTTGTTCATAGCTGACCGCATCGGCTAGGGTAAAGCCATCATGACAGCTTACGAAGTTGACACTGGAAAGTGGCTTGCGTCCATTCTTATCAAAAATGTCTGCGGAACCGCACAGCCTTTCAGCGAGCTCACCCAACATACCCGAGTCTCCACGCCAGAACCGTCGCGTAGAGTCCCGAAAACGATCATTCCATTCAGCCCATGTGCCAGGGAAATTACCTAGCTGGTAGCCACCGGGGCCAGCGTCCCAAGGCTCTGCGATCATTTTGACTTCAGATAACTGTGGGTGGGACGTTATGGCTTGAAGCAGATCGTGTTGCTGACAGAAGCCATCCATGTTCCTGCCCAAGACAGGCGCAAGATCGAAACGAAAACCATCGACCCCCATCATCTTATGCCAGTAGATTAGACTGTCAATGACCATTCGTTGGACGACAGGGTGTGTTGTGTTTAGGGTGTTGCCGCAGCCAGTGTCGTTAACATACGTTCCGGAATCATTGGCCACAGTACTGTAGTAGACGAGATTGTCCAACCCGCGATAGCACAGACTGGGCCCATTCTGGTCTCCTTCAGCGGTGTGGTTGTAAACGACATCCAGAATGACCTCGATTCCCGCGTCGTGAATTGATTGAACCATCTCAACGAATTCCAGACGGCCATCTTGAGTAGCGTACCGATTGCTCGGTGCAAAGAATGACAGCGAGTTGTAGCCCCAATAGTTCCTAAGTCCTTTAGTACAAAGATGGACCTCATCCATAAACATGTGGATCGGCATGAGTTCTAGCGAGGTGATTCCTAAGGATTTTAGATAATAGAGTACTTCGCCGTTGCGCATGCCCGCGAATTTTCCACGCTCGGTTTCGGAAACGCCAGGATGTTTCATCGTGAATCCCCTGACGTTTGCTTCATAGAATATGGTGTCTCGCCAATGAATTCTTGGGCGTTTGAATTGTGGTTGTGTGCCGGTCGTCACAATACCCTTTGGAACAAACGGTCCACTATCTTGATCATTGTGGTCGTATACCGCGTCGCGCCAAGAGAACGAGCCTGTTAGTTGTTTGGCATACGGGTCCAGAAGAAGATTAGACGGGTTGCACCGCAAGCCCGCCTTTGTATCCCGAGGGCCGTGAACCCGGTAACCATACGACTGACCAATAGCGGGTCTGTTCAGATAACCATGCCACACATGATCGGTACAGTTTGGAAAGTCCTGGCTTGCGATCTGATTCCCAAGTTGGTCAAAGAGGCAGAGCTCTACACGCTCAGCGACGGATGAGAAAACTGCGAAGTTAGTACCACCATCAACAATGGTTGCGCCGAGCTGCGTCGGATCACCCTGGCTTAGCATGAATCAGCGGGATTTAAGGGTTTTAGGTTCCAAATGTCTCGATTGTACTCTTGCATGGTTCGGTCTGTTGAGAATCGACCGGAGGCGGCTGTATTCCTAATGCTCATTGAAGTCCACAGTTCGGCATTGGCATAGGTTTGACCAACTCGCGCTTGCGTATCTACAAAACTTCTGAAGTCAGCGGCGGTCATCCAGGGATCATGGGGCGATTGGAGGGCTTTGACCAATGGTTCCATGGCTGTAGGGTCAGAAGGGTTAAAATGAGCGGTTTCCAACAACTTCACGACGTCGTAAAAGTCCTTGTCGGTATTGATAATGGACTGTGGGTCGTAGTTGTTCTTGAGTTTTGCAACTTCGTCTACTGTAGCGCCAAAAAGGAAGAAGTTCTCCTTTCCTACAGCTTCGCGAATTTCCACATTGGCACCATCCAGAGTTCCGATCGTTATCGCGCCATTGATCATAAACTTCATATTTCCGGTGCCCGATGCCTCTTTTCCGGCTGTGGAAATTTGCGCCGATAAGTCAGCCGCCGGGCAAATCATTTCCATAGCCGAGACATTGTAGTCCGGATAAAACAACAGCCGGAGCAAGTCTTGCGTTTCCGTTGCGTGATTGATGGTGTGCGCGACAGAATTGATTGCTCTAATAATGTTCTTGGCCATGACATAGCCCGGCGCGGCTTTCCCGCCAATGATGATGGCTCGTGGAACAATATCGGTATCGCCACGCAGGATGCGGTTATACAAGTGAATAGCGTGGAGTAGATTTAAGAGCTGGCGTTTGTATTCGTGGATGCGTTTTACTTGAACATCAAACAACATGGTAGTGGGGACATGATGACCGGTTCTTTCTTTAAGGCTAAGCGCTAACCTTGATTTGTTAGCTAGCTTTACGTGTTGCCATTGGGATCGGAATTCTGGGTCATCCAAGAACTGGGTCAAATTTTGCAGCTGTGAAAGATCCGTAATCCAGTCTGAACCTATTTTGTCGGTAATGACTTTAGCTAACGCTGGATTGCAAGCAGCCAGCCAGCGCCGTTGTGTCACGCCATTGGTCTTGTTGTTGAATTTTCTTGGCCATAATTCGGCGAATTCACGAAAAAGGCCTTTTTGCAATAGATCGGAATGTAACGCGGCAACCCCGTTAACAGAGAAACTTCCAACGATGGCTAAGTGAGCCATACGCACCATGGGTTGGTCGCCTTCCTGGACCAAAGACATGTCTCGAACACGATGAACATCTTCTGGCCACGTATCACGAATCTCTTCTAGGAATCGAGCATTGATCTCATAAATAATTTCTAAAACCCTGGGCAGCAGACGCTCGAATAAAGCGACGGGCCATACCTCTAAGGCTTCCGGTAGAAGAGTATGGTTGGTGTAGGCCATGGTTCTACGCGTTATCGCCCAAGCATTGTCCCACTCCATTGCATGTTCATCGATCAGTAGACGCATGAGTTCCGGTATGGCCAGAGCCGGATGCGTGTCGTTGAGCTGAAGGCAATTCTTGTCTGAGAAGTTGTCCAGCCGTCCGTCGTATTGGTTCAGATGAAATCGCAGTGTGTCTTGAAGACTCGCAGATACAAGGAAGTACTGCTGACGTAACCGAAGTTCCTGGCCGTTTTCGGTGTCCGCATTGGGATACAGAATCATGGTGATGTTTTCGGCCGCGTTCTTAGCAGCCACCGCGTCCGTATAGCTGCCCGCGTTGAACTCATCTAAGTCGAATTCATCCGTGGATGATGCAGACCAGAGTCTTAGCGTATTGACTACGTTGTTCTTGTAGCCGGGGACGGGTATGTCAAACGGAATGGCCAACACATTGTTGGTGTCCACCCAGCGGCTGTGTACCCGACCGTCATCGTCAGTATATGTTGTGGTACGTCCGCCAAATCTTATGGTCTTCGCGAACTCGAATCTTTCGACTTCCCAGGGGAAGCCTTCTCTTAACCAAGGGTCGGGCTCCTCTACCTGGTGGTCACTAACGATACACTGGCGAAACATCCCATACTGATAGCGAATTCCGTAACCCACGACGGGTAAGCGAAGCGTTGCACAACTATCAAGGAAACAGGCGGCCAATCGGCCAAGTCCGCCATTTCCAAGTCCCGCATCATGCTCCGTGTCATAAACGTTTTCCAACTCCAAGCCTATATGCTCAAGTGCTTCACTGGCTTGCGTCTCGAGATCAAGGTTGAGCAGCGCATTGCGTAACAATCGACCAGTCAAAAACTCTAATGAGATGTACCCAACTCGCCGCGTGTCGCTCCGCTCCATGGCTATTCGAGTTTTTCCCCATCGCTCCATCAAACGGTCGCGGATGGCAAACACCAAAGCTTGATACACAAGGGGTGAGTTGGGACGCACTGTGCGTCTGCCTAACACCCGGGTGAAGTAATGGCTGAAGTCTTTTAGTAAGGCTTCGCTGGTCATTGGCAAGTTGGACGCCTGTAATAACTCAATCTCACCAACATTGAGGGTTTCATTGGATTCTTTATTCACTGATGTCCCCGGAAAACGCGATAAAAATGGTTGCGAGCGGCGGTAGTTTAAGAGACAAGGAGTATGGCATGTTGTGACAGCCAATCTTGTCTGTAACTATCGGATTGTTTGAGACATCGCTACCGCCAAAAGTTTTAGAATCAGTATTCAATACTTCCGAGTATGAACCTTCATTTGGTACGCCCACGTGATAGCCTTCCCGTATGATTGGGGTGAAATTTGAAACACATATTAGATAGCCACCGGATTTATCTCTTCGAATCCAGGATAAAACACTGTTCTCTCTATCGTCCCAACCTAACCATCGAAAGCCGCTCTCATCAAAGTCGATTTCGTGTAATGCGGGTGTGTTGGTGTACAGCCTGTTCAGGTCTCGCACCAGATGCTTGATGCCCTGGTGGTCTCTATTTTCAAGCAAAGCCCAATCCAATTCCTGGTCATGATTCCACTCAGAAAATTGTCCAAGCTCACTCCCCATAAACAATAATTTCTTACCTGGGTGACCAAACATAAACGCCAGATATGCTCTTAGGTTAGCTAGACGCTGCCACTCATCGCCAGGCATACGGCCGATGAGCGATCCTTTCCCGTGAACCACCTCATCGTGAGACAGAGGCAAAACAAAGTTTTCGTTAAAAGCATAAATTAGACTGAAGGTTATTTGGTCGTGATGATGCTTTCGATGAATCGGATCCTCCGAAATGTATTTTAGACTGTCATGCATCCAGCCCATATTCCATTTATAGGTGAACCCCAGGCCACCAGATTCCACGGGTCGAGAAACGTTGGGCCATGCGGTCGATTCTTCCGCGTAAGTTACACCACCATGGGCATGTACGGTGGCGTTCAACGCTTGCAAAAAAGCTACTGCTTCCAGATCTTCGTTGCCTCCGTGTTCGTTTGGAATCCACTCACCCTCTTTCCGTGAATAGTCTAGATACAACATGGAAGCAACCGCATCGACTCTTAGACCATCAATATGGAATTCCTCAAGCCAATACAATGCGTTTCCAATCAGAAAATTCGCGACCTCGCGACGGCCTAGGTTGTAAATAAGTGTGCCCCAGTCACTATGTTCACCCCGCCTCGGATCTTCATGTTCATAAAGTGCAGATCCGTCAAAGCGTGCCAATCCATGTGTATCTTTTGGAAAGTGGGCTGGTACCCAATCGATGATTACGGAAATACCAGACGCGTGGCATCGGTCAATCAAATATCGGAAATCATCGGGTGTTCCAAATCGTTGAGTGGGCGCAAACATTCCAAGGGGTTGATAACCCCAGGATCCGCTGAACGGGTGCCCAGGAACTGGTCGACTATGTCCGTGACATGGGATTTACACATATTGAGTTTCTACCAGTAACTGAGCACCCGTTCAGCGGATCCTGGGGTTATCAACCCCTTGGAATGTTTGCGCCCACTCAACGATTTGGAACACC